>DATLTL010000147.1:0-7096 GCA_035533635.1 Nitrososphaerales archaeon | reverse complement strand
TCTCGCCACATAGTCTCTCTCACCAACAGATGAACCGGCAGAAAGAATGAGGGCATCGTACCTCAGGCCCTTCAGCATTTTTGTCTTTATCACTCCAAAGTTGTCTTTCGCAATCCCGAGATCCACCGGGACTGCGCCGAGGTCAGAAATCATCGAAGCGATGAACGGGCGATTTGCGTCGTAGATTCCGGTATGTTTCGATCGTGATTTCTTTGGGTCGACTAGCTCATCACCTGTTGAGAAAAATGCAATTTTCGGTTTTGAAAACACTCTGACGCTTTCAATTCCTAGCATAGAGAAGAGTGCAATGTGTTGAGGTCGGAGCCTTGTCCCGGCGGATAAGAGCAGTTGGCTTTTCGCAATATCTTCACCTTGGGTAAGAAGATTTTCCTTCATTTTGATTGGCTTGTTTGCTAGGAGTGTCTTACCTTGAACATCTCCATATTCGACCATTAAGACTGCATTGGCACCGCTCGGTATGTTCGAGCCAGTGGCTACCCTCGCAGCCTCATACGGTTTGAGGAAGAGTTTTGGTACAGTGCCGATCCTCACACCGCCGCTTACCTTGAAACTCTGACCTGCTTCAACCTCATGAGGGATGTTTACTGCGAACCCATCGCGAGTTGATCTTGTGCGCCTTGGAAGATCGATGGGTGATTTTACGTCACCAAAAAGAACTCTGTTGTTAGCTTTGGGCAAGCTGGTGGTTTCAGGTTTTACCGGAAAAATGGACTCGAGAAGGATCCTCAGAGCTTCGTTTACAGTTGGATGTACTTCGGCCTTGTCCACTCCGTGGTAGTGTGCGTGGTCGTGCTCTTCTGTCATGGTGTTACCACTGTCTTATTTTCAACCACCGGTTTCTTTTTTCCTGAGTAATAAGAAATTGCCAGAAACGCGAGCATCGCAGTCAGCCCGAATACTATAACGAAATAGTTGCCAAGCGACCAGTTCGCGATGGTCCCATCGACGATCAAGAGGCAATATACAATCTGCGAATCAAGCGTGTTACTTCTTTGTGTGATGCTTCTGTGGCTCTTCGACACAGTAAAGTAGACAGATAGCATTAGAGTTACCAGCACAAACCAACCTACGAAATTTGTGAGTGGGATTCCGTTAAGCTCTGGTAACGCGAAAAACTGGCCTGTCCAAACCCAATAACCATAGGATGAGAACATTGGGTCGATCAGAAAATCCCAGGCAACAGATCCAAATGCTGCAAGCAGTGCAAGCCACATTAGATCTTTTCCCGACTGTTCTTGTCGCCTGAACGCGTTGCGCGCTATGCTGAATGTTAGGTAAGCAATTACAAACCAGACAAATGGTACAACCTCGGGCACTCCGAATACCTTGGGTCCGAGAAAATCCGTGTAATAGTACTTTCCAAACGGGAAACCGGTGCTCGTGCCCAACACCTCTGCAAGAAATCCAATCAATGACGTTACGATCAGAAAGAGTAATGCCTTCCTTACCCCGAGCTCGTAAAAGCACTGAGCCAGCGTGAAGAAGAGTAATGCGAATGAAAGATCAAAGAAAATGTCAGCATTTATGTAGAATTTGAATACCAACCCAAGCAGAATATACGCAAGAATCAGGGCGTAGATCATCAGAAGGGCATGGATAACAATTCTTGCTATAGACAGCTTCATTCCCTTTACCGCCGTTTTTCCTGTTCCCGACAGCGTATTATGAAAAGCGTTTGGTTAGGGCAGCTCGAATCAAGACTTTCGCGCATTAAAGGTATAACTCGCTTATTTACAGACTTATTAGCATAAACTCGAAGGTGTGACCAATTTGTCGTCAGAAGAGAAAAAAGAGGTGCTCTTTACTCGTAATAGCACAGGTCTAGTGAGGCAGGGCAGATGGTTCGACTCTTTCATTTTCAACTCATCTTCTTCCTGGATGTTCGGTACTTTGATCCTCGCCCTTTCGTCGCTCGCTTGGTTGAAGGGTGTGGATCTGATTTCAGCCGAGGGAATAGCCCTTCTTTTTGCGATTGCAATCGCTGTAATGTACGCAATACTTACAGCTATGATGCCACGATCAGGAGGCGATTACGTCTTCAACAGCAGAATACTTCATCCATCAATTGGTTTTTCGTTCAATTTTTCTTTGTCCGTCTGGCAGCTCTTCTCAGCCGCGTTCACCCTATTTTTCATAGCGAATGTGGCTCTTTCTCCCGGGCTCGAAGTATTGGGCTACTACGCAAATATGCAGTGGTTAAACCAAGTCGGCGTCTGGTTCAGCAATCCAACCAACGCATTCATCGTAGCAACCATAGTAAACATCTTGTTCACTCTGGTTACTCTAACTGGTATCAGAAGAACATTTACATCTCTTGATGTCCTCTGGGGAATTACGATTTTCGGAACAATCGTCATGATCGTCTCTCTTCTTGTTACAACCCCCTCCGCTTTTCATGCGGCTTTCAACAGTTTCATGACTAACGCGAACGGAACTTCCACGAGTAGAGACGCCTTTACAAGCGTGATCCAGCTTGGCGCGCCTATCCCGCCTGTCTATGCTTTGGCATTTCCGGCCGTCGCGATTGTCGCAGACAGCGTCATCTGGGTATTCTGGGAGACCTATGTGTCGGGCGAGGTGAGACACGCAAATCAGGCGAAACGAAACATTTCAACGATGGTAGGAGCTGCAGTCTTGAACGCCGCATTTTTTGTTACTCTAGCGTATCTGCTCTATTCAAGAGTGGGGGTCCAATTTCTAACTGCCCTAACAAATCTCTCTAATGTGGCATCTCCAGCTACTCCATTCGGCTCTTCTCTACAGGCTCTCACAACCGTTCTCATTCTAGCAACCGGGAACTTTTATGCGGCGCTGATTTTGGTGGTGGCAATCACTCTGGGTTTCTCAGTCCTGCTTCTTCCAGCATTGTACCTTCAACCAATAAGATCGATTTTCGCATGGAGCTTTGATAGGATCTTTCCGGATAGATTCAACTCGGTCAGCTCGAGATTCCACACCCCATTGCTTACGACTCTGACAGTCTTTGTCTTGATTGAGGGCGCACTCGTTTTGATCACGGAGGAATACAATTCGCTTCTCGGAATATTTTTCGCGGTGATAGTCGCACCTGCGTTCAGCTGCATTTTCCCAACTTCGCTATCTGCAATCGTTGCAGGATTGCGAGCTAGGAGGGCCGGAACAGTTCGGGCGCAAATTTCGATCGGACGATGGTACATAATTACGCTCCTGGGCATTTTGTCGCTGTCATTCATTTCCTACATGACATATGTTTTTGTAACAAACGAGCAGTTCTTTTTCGCGACGTCGACGTTTCTCTCGCCAAACACGCTCATAGCGCTGAATTTCGTGTTCATTCCAATTGGAGCTCTAATCTATTTTGCTTCATATCAGTTCAGAAAGTCGAGAAACAAGATCAACATTAACAGAATTGCGATGGAGATTCCACCCGAGTAGGATTGCTGTGCGACAAAGCGAAGTGGGTAACAAACCGTTTATTGCAAAGCGAATAGACAATCGAAACCCTTTAGGTGCGTCGCTCAGTATCGCGAGCAAGAAAAGTGGAAGGAAGCGGTAGTATATTCCTTGCCAAGTCTCCCTCAATACGGAAAGATCACAAAGAGTTTCTTTGATAGTGTCATCTATCCAAACCTCGGAGCCAAGAATGGAAAAATTCTCGTTGGACCTTCACTAGGCGTCGACACTTGTGTTATAAGAATCGGAAACAATCAAGTGATAGTTGCCACCACGGACCCTATATCATACATTCAAGACCTTGGCCCTAAAGATTCTGCTTGGCAATCTGTCAACCTGATAGCGTCAGATCTCGCCACAAGCGGATTTCCACCACAATTTGCACTTTTTAACTTTAACCTTCCTCCAACAATGAAGAGCTCCATGTTTCAAAAATACTGGGACGCGCTCAGTAAAGAGTGCGAGAAACTCGGAATTGCCATCGTGGGAGGGCACACGGGCAGGTTTGAGGGTTTGACATCGACCGTGATCGGAGCTGGCGTGATGTTCTCAATAGGGCGAGAAGACGAATACCTAACTTCTGCAGGGGGTATGATTGGAGACAACGTCTTGGTGACAAAGAGAGCTGCGATTTCGACCACAGCTATCCTGGCGCGCGCCTTTCCGAACACAATTAAGAAAAGAGCTGGGGAAAGTGTCCTCCGTAAATCGAAACAATATTTGAGAAATAGCACTATCGTAAGAGACGCGCTCACTGCCGTGAAGGTCGGAGTTAGAAATAATGGAATCTCAGCGATGCATGATGCTACCGAGGGAGGATTGCTCTCCGCTCTTTATGAGCTTGCTAGCGCTTCCAAAACTGGTCTGCGGGTAAATCTATCAACGATTCCCGTTTCTAATGAAACGAGAACCATCTGCAAAATCTTTCGGATTAATCCGTACATCTGTCTGAGCGAAGGCTCGCTTGTTTTCTCGTGTATTCCATCAAAAGTAGATAAGGTGATTTCGAAACTTGCCTCTGCAGGCATAGAAGCAACCATTGTCGGAGAATTAATCCCACGAAAAATGGGCATTGTGGAAGTCGCAGGAGGAAGAGAAATTCCCATCAAGTATCCAGTTATTGATCCGTACTGGCGAGCGTATTACGAGGCTAAAAGGAGTAGTTGGAATTGAAGAATCTACGAATTATCGAGCCTAATCGGAGCTGTAGCCGTCTTGTACGTAAAAAACGAGCCATCGTAGATCTCTTTGTCTGCCGAAAGTAATCTGATTCACGCGCAAAATCAACTAGAAAAGAGTCGTTATTACGATATAAGATCCAATGAAGAAAAATACAATGAGTGAGAGAATCCTGATCTTCGCGGCGGAAAGAATCTTTCCGAGCTTTCTGCCCAACATCGTTTCAAGAGCAGATGCTGAAACAAGTGCTGCAACAGCTCCTAGAAATACCAGTAAGGTGTTTGAAAATCTCGCGACGTAGACAATCGTCAAGACTTCTGTCGCATCGCCGGCAAGATCTAGCAGTATCAATAGCGAAACCGCCCCGAAGAATATCGACCAATTGGTTTTCTTCAGAGTACGATTCAGAAGCTTTTTCTCATCTTCTTCGTCGTCCTTTCCTCTAAGATATTCTACTATCGCAAAGGAGACCATCACCAAACCGCCTACGAGCCGGACCCAAAATATCGGTACGATTTGAATGAGAAAATATCCAATGGAGACAATTATGGCAGACGTGATCGTAAAGGCGGTGGATCCTGCTGCGAATGCGGTCCACGGTCTGATTTTTGTGGCAAGTGTTAGAAGTAACACCGCGTCTTTGTCTGTGAGCTCAACTATGAAAATTGTAACAGCAATCGTGACAAAAGCAGGAATGAGCGCAGTAAGGTCAAGACCAATCAAGAACTAACAGATCGCCGACGCAGATGGACAGACCGAGGAAACCCTCAATTTCAAGGATTCTATGACATATTCGCTTCTTGTGAGCGATGAATTTAGCACCATTCTGTTCTTTGATACAGAGGCTATTTCGCTAGGTGCTTTGAATCTCTTGAAGCAAATTCAAACCTCTCTCGTTAATCGAGTACAGGGTCTTGCTGCCGTCGTTCAGGGTATTCATCATCCCATGAGAGACTAGTTCGGTCATGTGCTTCCAGAAAGTGTCATAACCCAACCGTGCTTTTACCATTATCCAGTGTTGTACAGATGGTGTTCTGCACGCTTCCAAGATCGCTGCAACAATGAGCCTTTGAGGCCTGATAATCCGCTTTTTCTTCTGTTGCACCAAGGAATCAAAGTCTTGAATTCTGGAGTTGGCCGAAGTTTGTGGAATCTCCAAGAGAGTTTGAGCGGATTGAGTTGACATTCTCGATTACCAGCCTTTCAATGGTGTAGCAGTTGGTTGGGAGGGGTTTAACCATACACTTTTGGAATGCCTGTACAACTTTTTTTCTACGTTTGAAAAATCAGAATCAAGAGAAACGTAGCGGAAGTCGATAAATGATCCTGAATCTATAATCATATATTTCAAATCCATCCCACCCTGCCTGAGCGCTTCGATTATCAGAACCCAAGGCCAATAAAAATCCGCAGAAATCAAATATTGTTGAGAACTTATGCTAAGAAAATTGACATTTTGGTCAGATGAGTAGACCTCAATTGAATCCACCAGCCTGTCTGTAGAGGATGGCCTATCTGGCATGCTCGAAGGTGAGAATTCAAATATCTTCAATGCAATCCTCCAAGCAGTCACATTCATAAAGGCAGATAGAAGATTGACCTGGCTAGCACCACTTTTTTATTCGAATTGATGCATTATGCGATTAGCTCTCTCTAGACATTATCACGTTCCCGTTCTAAAGACTGCGTTTGGAACATTTCCGCTCTGGGACGTGTTTAATTTGTGGTTCGGGGTAAGAACAAAAATCTATGAGGAACCTTGCCGCCTCATTCCAGCTCACAACAACATGTTGAAGGGAGAGCTAGACATCTGGGAGCGCTTTTATCTACAGGCAACCGTGAAGGGAAAGATCGTACTTGACGTGGGCGGTGGATGTGGTGAAACGGCGCTTTTCTACTTTCACTGGGGGGCTTCGAAGGTTATCTGCATAGAAAAGGACAAGGATGCAGCTCGTTTGGCAAGGAGGAACTTGGCTAATTTTAGGGCTGTAGTGCTTAACGAACCATTCTGTCTTAATCATCTGGACTTTCCGCATGATTTCATGAAGATGGATATCGAGGGAGCTGAGACCCTTCTTCTTTCGTACGAGGGTAAGCTAAAGCCATGCGTGATTGAGTGTCACGATCAGAAGACTGAAGAGAGGTTAGCGGAAAGATTCGGCTTAAAGCAGGTATATCGGTTGAGCGAGCAAATCTCACTCCTCTCAAACTCTTGATTGTGGGAATATCTCTCGGTAAGAATCAAGAAATAGGAGTAGAAACAAGTTACAGTCAATCGTGCAATTACCCCGCCGTATCGTTTATCTTATCGGCTGTGAGAACGTTTCAGATAGTGAAATTCGTGTCTGAAAGGAAACCGAAACTACTCATTACGGGTGGATTAGGATTCGTAGGAAGTCGCCTGATCAAACAACTCGTGACGCAGAATGAGTACGAAGTAAACATCGTGGAACGCTATGTCACT
>DATLTL010000146.1:0-2397 GCA_035533635.1 Nitrososphaerales archaeon | reverse complement strand
TTGCCGCAAGCTCGGCATAATAATCAATCGCTAGAATTTTGTACGTCTATGATTTACATCTCATGACCAAATATTTTTCTTATTGCGTAAACTCGGTTTCTTAACCCTCTCTCAGATTGACGCCATTACACTTGATCCGCCGAACCATCCTTCAGTTGTGATTTTTACTTCCTCGGATTCGAAACTGCTTCTCTTACTCGCTTCCCTTACGGAAAATGCCTGCAATTCATCACTATACGGTCGGTTCTGATATTCGGGAAACCCAGATCCCAAAGGTAATGAAATCACACGGAAATTTCGAAGTTTTCAGTGGTCCGGGAATCATATCTCACCATATTTTAGTATATACTATTGCTATAATATTTAGACTATTGATAACATATACGGCAGATTTATGTTTTGTACACGATAACTAATACTCATAAAGCGATTGAAAAATGGCCACAATTTTAGAAGAAAGGAAAGATTCCAAATCAAATATGACTAACAGGAGCGTTGCTTTACAAAACGTTGTGATTTCGAAGCCGAAAACTGAATCACTCCCAAGCCGTCAAGCAATCAAAGATCAGCCCCTAGAATACGAAGTCATATTCGCGGTTGACAACTCCAACATCAACCAGAAAGCATTCGATTTTGCAATTCAAACTGCAAAGAACTTCTCGGCAAAGCTTGTCTTGCTATATGTGACCAAATCCGTAAAGATACCATCAGGATACATGAATTTCGCGAAAGTCGAGAACATAGAGGATTATGAGTGGCACTATTACAACTCACTTGCGAGTAGCAAGCTTGAGAATCTTAGCAGGAAGGCGGAGGCAGCATCGATCAGTTGGACTAGTCGTACACATATTGGCAACATGACGAGCGCATTAGATTCGTATGTTGGAGACAAGAGAGCAATAGTTGTTTTCAATCCCTCCGAGAAGAACAACTTTGGGAAAGCACTGCGCGGATTATCGCCGAAACAGCTTTCGAATCAGGGCGTACCAGTAGCCATATTCTAGACAAGATTCAAAGCGCTGCGACTCGGATTAGTCTCACGAGATTGGAGATCGTCCTGATCTCGTAATCTTTTTCATTTTGTCAGAAACTGCTGACGCTACTTGATGTACACTCTGCCCCAGCGAACATCTAGTTTTCCTCGGGTATAAAGTTGAAGCGCCTTTAGGAGCGCTCTAGCCTCCAGATCCCTGCCTTTTGCCCTTATACTCTTTAGATCCTCGCCTGGCTTTACCCGGAAGGATTCCTGCCAAATTATAGGGCCTTCATCCAAATCCATTGTTACAAAATGTGCAGTGCAGCCAATTATCCTGGCTCCTCTCTCTATAGCTTGCTCGTATGCAAAGGCCCCGGGAAACGCCGGGAGTAACGATGGATGAACGTTGATTATCTTGTTGGGGTATCTCCAGACAAAGTTTGGACTGAGTATCCGCATGTACCGGGCAAGCGCGATGATGTCCACGTTGTGTTTTTGAAGTATCGAAAGTATTCTCGCTTCGCGCTTTGCCGAATCGCCAATTCCAACCGAATAGAACGGCTTTTCTTTCCGCTCCGCCATGTTCCTTAGAGTTTCTTCGCTTCCAATGACCACTGCAATGTTTGCTCTGAGCCGGCCACCATCCACCGCAGCGAATATCCTCTCGGGGCATTCGGCTTCCCTTGTCACAAGGAGTGCAAGGTTCAGCTTTCTTCCGGTTTCCTGGTAATGAACACCGACATCCATCCCTAGTTCTTTGCCGAGTTTTCGAAACTCCCTTGTCAAGTATTCTTCGTCGACTCTTCCTCCAAACGAAGCTTCGAGCTGCATACCGAATAGTCCGCGGACGACGTTCTGGTTGACTGATTCGATGTTGCCGGCGTTTTTGAAAAGAAGGTTGGTGAAGGACGCAACGACGCCTTTCCTGTCTTTGCCAACTACGCTCAGTTCGACTACAGTCTTATCTCGTTTGAGCACGTAGGAAACTTCTGCAATTCAAATATTAAACTGCTTTCAAGTTGAAGCATCGGGTCAAGCACTCATTTCGGTTTTGTTAAATCTTAAGATCCGCTCAGATCGCACGTTCGAGGAGTAGATTGCGCTTTGATGGATGGCAGAGAGCCGAAGCTATTCCGAAAAGCTGGTATGAACAAACCTCACGCAACGAACAACAGAATCGAAAGATTGAACGGTACTTTGGGAGAATGGGTTAAGGTTCAAAGAGGATGGAAGATCTTTGAATCTGCCCTAGCCGAAGGTTAGAGAATCCAAATATAATATTGTCAAACCTCACCAAGAACTCGAAGGTCAAACCCCAGCTCAAAGAGCTGGAATCACGCATAGAACAAATTGGTTAGAGTTATTAGAAGATTCATTGAAGTAAGCAAATAGAAGAAAATTGGACAAGAAGGCAATTGCAA
>DATLTL010000145.1:0-2426 GCA_035533635.1 Nitrososphaerales archaeon | reverse complement strand
AACATCATTTTTGCTTCGCAACAAGGAACGCTGATGACGCTCGGCATTGGACCGATAGTAACTGCGGGCTTGATTCTCCAACTGCTGGCTGGCTCGGAGATAATCAGGGTTGATTTTCAAAATCCGGACGATCGATCGATTTTCACATCTGCTACGAAACTCCTTACCATGATAGTAATAGTCGTAGAAGCTTCCGCATATCTTATCGGGGGATTGTTTGGAACAATTCATGCCGCGGCATCTATCGCAATATTCTTCGAACTTTTTGCAGCTTCAGTTATCGTAATGCTCTTGGACGAGCTCGTGCAGAAGGGATGGGGCATTGGGAGTGGGATCAGTCTCTTCATCTTGGCAGGGGTCGCGCAGAGAATGATGTGGGACATTTTCAGTCCGCTCCAGATACCTTTGTCCGGCGGAGGGACAACGGGTCTTCCTTCCGTTGCTGCCTACTACGGTATTGTACCGGCTTTGCTTAACTCGACCTATTTTGGCCGTCCTCTTTCTGTTTTCTTCAGGGAAAATGCCCCTAACTTTCCATCTCTGTTTGGACTAATCCTCACTGCAGCTGCGATACTTGTAATAGTCTACGTCGAAGGCATGAGAATCGAAATTCCAATCACTTCTACAAAGTATAGAGGCTTCGCTGGAGTATACCCTATCAAATTACTTTATGTTTCGAACATTCCAGTGATTCTTTTCTCCGCCCTCACCTCGAACATTTCGTTCTTTGGCGCGTACATCTGGAAAGCTTATGATTCGGCAAACACAAATGCCTACATCAACTGGTTTGCACGCTACAATGTCACGCAGATTGCTTCCAACCCGACAGAGTCTGCACTTTCGTACCAGCCGCTCAAAGGAAACTTGATCTACTACATGACTTCGCCAAATTCGATTTTTGTACCACATCCTGATTACATCAGGGCACTGACTTACGTTTGTTTCGCGGTTGTATTCTCTGTAATGTTTGCGAGAATCTGGGTTGAAATCGGTGGACTTTCGCCAAAGGCGGCTGCCAAGAATTTAATCGGGGCTGACGTAATGGTTCCAGGCTTTAGAAGAAGCGGGGCATCGGTCGAAGCGATACTCCAGAAATACATTCCAGTCATAACGATAATCGGCGGGATTTTCATTGGACTCTTGGCTTCTCTTGCGAACATCTTAGGAGTTTATGGGACGGGAGTAGGTTTGCTCCTCATGTGCGATATCATTATCCAGTACTACCAGATGCTCGTTAAGGAGCAATTGGAGAACATGATGCCGCGACTAGGCTCTCTTCTTGGACGATCCTAGTTAATCGCACTAGAGCGCCGTGAACCAGTTGAGTCAAGAGAAAGAAGCGTACTTGAGCAGAAGTAACACTGAACAAAAACGTAGAAAAGTCGTCATCGTAGGCATTCCGGGTGTCGGAAAGAGCACGGTTGTAAATAAGATTGTAGAGCTAATGTCGGCTGAAAATCAAAAGACCCACATTATAAGTTACGGCACGGTGATGATGGAAGAAGCCTCCAAACTTCATGGCGTCAAATCAAGAGACGACATGCGAAAACTAGCTGTTGAGGTTCAGAGGAAATTGCAGGTATATGCGGCGTCAAGAATTTCTCTGATTCAGGAAGAGTTTGTGATAATCGATACACACCTTTTCATTTCGACGAAAGAGGGCCTTTGGCCCGGAATGCCCATGGACGTTCTTCAGGCACTAAAGCCAACCCACTTGGTTCTCGTTTCGGCTACGGTGGATCAGGTCAAAAGCCGCAGAGCGAACGATACGACAAGGGCTAGAGACATAAGTTCACTCGACACTTTGCTTCTTGAACTGGAAGCGGCGCGTACACTGTTGTTTGCGTCCAGTCTTGTTTGCGGCTGCCCTGCTCTAATCGTAGAGAACCCAGATGACAAATCAGAAGATGCAGCTAAGCAGGTAATCGAAGCAGTCTTTAGAAATTAGGTTGAGACATAGTGCCATTCGCCGAATTCCTTAGCGGACTAGTTAGCCTGGCTACCACGTGTCAGACCTCGACCGCCGTTCCATTCAATTGTGGAATCGGGATACCCCTCCAAAATACGTTCCTAGTTATTTGCGAAGCGATCGGCGTCAACCTACTTTACGCATTTGGAAGACGCCGGTTCACCAACGTTGAGAAAATGCGCAGATACAACGCGGAGATGAAGGCTTTTCGATCCGAGATGTCGGAGGCGACAAAATCCGGAGACAAGACAAAAGTCGAGAAACTAAAGAAGAAACAGCAACAAATGCAGAAAATGCAGGCAGAAATAAGCATGGATCAGATGAAACCGACGCTCATGTTCATGATACCGCTTTTTGGGGTTTACTACTTGGTGCGCATTTTCGTCGGGATAAACACGGTTCTCGCATTCGCACCGTTTCCAATCCAGCTCTTCAATATAGGTCCTCCACTTGATAT
>DATLTL010000144.1:0-16517 GCA_035533635.1 Nitrososphaerales archaeon | reverse complement strand
ATGCACAAGCGTGTTAAAAGAAGGAGAGGAGCGGCCTTGAGCTCGTGGGGTATAGGCGCGAATGATTCGACCCCTCGCAGCAGCGGCGTGAATTATTTTCATTCTGTCCAAATCTCTGCCTTTGAATTCTGCATTGGCTTCGAGGTTGCTCAAAACTTCCAAAACTTTTGTTGCCGCTTTTACCGGATAACCTCCAGCATGGAATCCGTTTATTTCGGATCTATGTCCGCTCCCACGTTTAAATCTCCTAAATGAGACCGGAATTCGTTTCTCCTTTACTGCTTCTAGATATTCCTTAGCGTCAGTCAGAAACATGCCCCTAATTGTCTTGCAAACTTCTCGAGCAGTTTTTGGTGAGACGTCAACCTCTCTTCCACTGGCACGTATGTGCAGGAGGGGGTCGTAACTCTGGAATGCGTATTTGAATAGCGGCAACTGGTGCGTAACACACTTGGGGAGAAATTACTTCGGTTTTTAGGGATTAAATACCTTGCGATGCGAAATTGATAGATTGACACGATCAATAGAATATTTCCAAAATCCGAATTACTTTAGCGGGACGTAAAGACTAGATCTAGAAGCGCCGATTCCCGGAGTTCCGTGAGAGACTTTCTTGTTTGTGATAACGTACTCACCCAAGTAATGTCCCACCATCTCCGGCTTTATTTCTAGTGCGACGAATTCTTTGCCCGAATGAACGTGTATCGTCAATGCGACCATTGACGGCAGTATGACCATGTCTCTAGCATGAGTCCTGATCGGATTCTTGATCTTTCCTTCCTTTGCGAGTCGAGTCTCTTCAATGAGTTTCTTTTTTTCGTCGGAAATGCCCCTGTTGAGTGTACGCCGCTGTCTCGATGGAAGCAATCCCAAGAAAGTCTCAAACGACATACCCTGCAACTGCTCCAGCGAATATCCTCTGTACTTGTAATCTCTTGGCACGAACTATTTCACCTGATTATCATCAGTTCTAGGAATTCTCTTACGCCCTGTTTTCCGCGGAGCGATGTTTCCAACCTTCCTTCCAGGCGGCGCATTTCTCGAAGTCGACGTAGATTTCCCTGGGTGCTGGTGTCTTCCTCCACCGAATGGATGGTAGACAGCAGCCATCGCGATGCCTCGCATCCTTGGATACATCTTGCCCTTCGACTTCATCAAGTGATATTTGGCACCAGCACGCAAGAATGGCTTGTCCACTCTCCCGCCTCCACTAACTATTCCTATCGAAGCTCTGCATCGGGGAGAAAGGAAAGTGGTTCTGCCGGACGGAAGTCGAATTGTTGAACGCTGAGCAGTATTTGCAAACAAAAGGGCTGATTCACCAGCTTGCCTCACCAATCTCCCACCGTCGCCCAAATATCTCTCTATGTTGCAAATTGTCGTTCCCTCGGGGATGGCGGCAAGCGGCAAAACATTTCCTGAAGCGACTGTCGCCTGAGCACCTATCTGAATCTGAGTTCCAACTATCATTCCTGATACCGCAGGAATGTAGAATCTCCTTCCGGAGAAATCAAGCTGCGCTAGTGGATAGGCTCTCCCTCTTTCATGGACGATGTCGACTATTTTTGCCTCAGCAGTCTGTCCGTCTGGAACAAAAGGATAACGAACCTTTGCAAATTTGCCGACAATCGGTGCTCTATACTGTAAACCGCCCTTTCCGCGATGGCGCTGAAGAATTCTCTTACCCAATTTCGCCTACACTAGACCTAGTTTTGATGCAAGATCGGTTGCGGGGCTCTCAGGAGCAAATCGAACGAATGCCTTTTTTCCAGTAATCGTAATTGCCGTATTGACAGAAACAACCTTTACCTGATACAACGTTTCAATTGCGCTCTTGATCTTCTTCTTGGACGCCTTCAAGTCTACAAGAAAGCAAATCTTGTTTTGTCGTTCAATAAGATCAAACGTCTTTTCTGTAACGTAAGGGCGAATAACAATTTTTAGGGCGTCCTGAGGATTCATATACTATGCACCAATGTTTTGAACGTTTTTGGTCAGCGACCCTATGGCGTCCTTTGTCCATATTGTAAGTCTTCCAGGCGCAGAGCCCGGCGCCAGATCCAAAACAGAAATATCCGCACTCTTTACGAGCGAAACGCCTTCCATTGACTTTACGATTCCGGAGAGCTTGGATTTGTTAGAAACTACAATGAGTGGGCCAGTCCCAATCCTCGTAATCTTTGAAAGGCTAGTAGAGACTTTCTTCGTACGGTTAGAGACCCTTTCAATATCCTTGTCAATACCCAAGATTTGCAAAAATTTCTTTAGCTCTCTTACTTTCGCGATATTTTCAAACTCTGTAGACACAACTATCGGAAGATTTGCACTGAACTTGTGACCACGCCTTGAGACAAGATCAGTGTCTGCGGTAGCAGCAATCGCAGACGCGAGTGCTAGATGCCTTTCTTTCTTGTTGACCTCTTTTCTGATAACTTTCTCGGATCTCGGAGGATGCGGCATTCTTCCATGCACTGTACTTGCAACTGCGCCCGCCATTCCCGACTTTGAGTATCTTTCACCCTTTACTCGTGGTATTCTTGATATTCCTCGTCCAGTCGGTGGATGTCCTGATTCAGCGCTCGTTCGCTCACCCGCAAGCGGATCTCTCCCCTGAGGTTGCCTACCGTGGGATTGCAGCGCCAAGTACACTCGATTGATAACATCTGGACGTAGCGGTGTTTTGAACACTGATGGAAGGTTGAGCGATTCAACTTCCTTACCTTCCAAATTCAAAATTTTGACAGATGTCTCCATATAATTTACTCACTACTTTTGTTGAGTTTGGGATACCACAAGAGGCACTGCTTTTCCTGCGACATTTATTTCGACGATACGTGGAGATTGAACTTTCTGTCTTCGCGGATACAAGGGTAACCTCAAATCGATTAGACGCTTGATTGGACCTGGAACAGATCCACGGACAATAACATACTCCCCTCGGACTTCACCAAAGTGTGGGAAGCCTCCACTCGGAGTGATGGGACTTTGTTGAGCGTTTGCAACCGCTAAAATCCTCTTGTTCTTGTCCATCCGCTGGTGGAAGCCCATTTGTCCTGCTCTAGGAACCGTATACATGACTGTGGCTGGGTGCCAAGGACTGATGACTCCA
The DNA here is from genome assembly GCA_035533635.1 of Nitrososphaerales archaeon. Lineage (GTDB taxonomy): Archaea > Thermoproteota > Nitrososphaeria > Nitrososphaerales > CADDZS01 > DATLTL01. The sequence continues at coordinate 13,408 of DATLTL010000144.1, read as the reverse complement.
ACTTCTCTGACAGTCTTCCTTGATTTATGCTGTTTTCGCTTTACGCCGAATCTCGTTATTACGCCTTCGAAACCTTTACCCTTTGTGATTGCTATCGTGTCAATATACGATCCAAGTCTAAAATACTCGGAAGCTTTGACAGTTTTTCCGACAATATTCTTCAAGTAGTCAAACTGTGATTTCACGTCACCGCCAGTAATTCCAACTTCCTGTACTTGTGGTATCTCATTTGAGAGACCAGTGTCTCCCGGAGTTACTCCAACTATCGCAGCAAATCTCTCGATTTTCGGAAGAATCTCCTCTACTTTCTTTATTCTTGATTCAAAAGCTAATTTTGCGTCATTGCCTTCGATTGAGTATGAGATTTTTTCACGGAATTCTTCTGACATATTGTCGGCAAAAACATCAGTAAAAGCAAAATCTATTCCGTTCCGGCGCCCGTATGCTCGGAACCCAAGCACATTGACAGAAGGAGCTGAAAGAATGGTGGCAGGGTTAAACATTGGTTTGCCAAAGTTGGGTGTTTTTTCTCGGTCATCCAAAGTGATGACTTGCACCATTCCGACCTTAAATGTTGGATAGGCTGCCAATGTCGGTTTGTCGATGCCGCGATCAGTCCAATTTCGAACCCGTGGTATTAATGTACCGTGTCTTGCTCTGGGGGCGAAGGCTAGAGAGCCTCGCCTAGGAGCGCTATGTTTTCTATGTCCCACAGGAAATCGCCGTACTTACCGAATGCCGCCTACAGCATTTTTAAAGGTTAGGGAAATTCCTTGACAGACCGACAAAAACTGTTTTTGTTACAATGTAGTTCAAACAGAAACAATTCACTAGTTGATGATTTCCTACTTCTGCGAATTTTGGCTCTCGCCGTCAAGTTTCACGACTAAATTCACAATAGCCAGAGTCCCGATTATCGCTTCTTCGAGTCGCACCGTTTCTGTATTTTGCGAAGGGAATGTGTTAAGATACATTGCTTCGAAATCGGAGATTTTCGTGCCGTCTTGCTTCAGAAATTTGTCAACGCCCGAGTCTGGCGAACCAAAGCAAAGTAGAATTTTTTTTGAGCCCTTGCAATTATCACAAAATTGCTTCCAGCGCTCATTTATGGGCTGACCCAACCTTGAAGTAAAAATGGTCGTATCAAAGTTTGCGCTCCTGAGGAATCTAGACAGAGATGGTGCGCGTCGAACTTCGTATCCCCAATATATTCCGTCTGGCCTCTGTGTCATCTTAGCTGTGAGCGGCGTCAGTGATGTGACCTGAAAAGTGAGCCTTTGCCCTTCTTGACCGCGTCCTTCCAGCTTTGCAAACTCCCTTGCTCCGAGATCTACGACCAATTCCCCATTTTGGGAAAAGACTACTCCGTCTCTAAATTCGCTTAGTTTTGGGATCGCGTCTCTTTGATGGTTTGGGGTTCTTAGTGGCGGAAGCAATCCAACGAAATCAAGCTCTTTCCTTTTTCCTATCAGCCGCTTTCTGAGATACTGCGGTGTGTCCGCATACTCGAATATCAAACGGGCAATTTCGTAATTGGAATCGTAATTTCTTGATGCGTCTCTGTATATGTAAATCCGCTCGACCCCAAAGATCGCTGCCGATCGAGCGATTTCGCCGACTTTTATCGTCTTATCCCGAAGAGTGTCGTCGGCTACAAACATTGAATCGGGAATCGCTATCGAAATCATATTTTCCTTCTGTGAAACACTGGAATCTTCGACACTAAAAGCTTAAAGAAATAAACTGGAAAGATGACCTGGAGTTCAATGGTCAGCACTTCAGGCTCACCAGAAGACACGGCATCGGAAGTGGAAGATGCTGATCTCAAGATGCTCAATGCGCGAAGAATGGTCGAGCTTCGAAAGCGTATGAATTCTTCTCTTGCAAAAAAAGCTCAAGCGGAGCAGAAGTCAAAAGAACCTAGAAAACCGACTGATCGGGAGATTCTTGTAAAGGCATTGACTGAAAGAGGCGATGAAGTCCTTAATTCTGCAGAGGCGTCCTATCCATCTGAAATGGGAGTGTTGATTCCCCAGCTCGCAAGATTAATTCGCGCTGGCAAAGTTACGACGATCAGCGGTGGAGAGCTGTTGCAATTTCTTAGGTCAATTGGAATGAGAGTAAGTGTCAATACTTCAATCTCTGTAGAAGAACATGGGCGATTCGTTAGTCTAGCGGACAAAATAAAGCAAGAAGAATAACCAATCTACTCAATTCTTTACCTTCTCTTGTTCCTCCATGATTCTCCGTCTGGTCAGAATAGCTTTTCTTATTCCTATTCTTTCTACGGCGAGCGAGCTAGCAGCCGTTGCAAATTCGAGTGATTCCTTCAAATTTTTTGTCTCCAAAAAACGCATAGCAAACGACGCAAGCATGATGTCTCCAGCACCCGTGGTGTCCTTCACATCAACTTTTAGCGGGGCTGACCGATAGCTCAGTATACCCTGCTTGTACAATTCTACTTCGCTTCCTCCTGAAGTGAGAATGATATTGTCAACGAATGTGGAAAGTTGAACTATCGCGCCTTGCTTATCATTGATACCTGTCCAAGCAAAGAGTTCCTCTACGTCGGCTTTCAGAAAATCCACACCTGCCAACAATGAAATGTCCAACCCGGTTTTCATAGAAACCAGTCCAGTCTTTTCTTCGAAACTTCTCGTAAAGCCTTGAGAATCGAGAAAAACATGCTCGAATTCTTTGGAGATTCGCTTCAGGAGTTGCACTGAGATTTCGCCGGCTACCGGATTTAAGATCACAATTTTGGGCAGTCCTTGCGAAACATCGTCGAAAGCCCTCTTGAAATCACTGAAGGTTAGATCACCGCATTTTGAGAGTAACCAGAGTCTTCTCTCCCTACCGCTCCTATCAATTCTGTAGCGAGTCGTTCGCTGACTCTTTGTTCTCCACTCTTCGATATCTATACCAGCATCTGAAAGCAGAAACCTACTATACTTTCTCGGAAAATCTTCGCCCACTCGTGTCACGATTTCAGTTTCATACCCCAGAGATTTGAGAATGAGTGCAGAATAGCACAGCGCACCACCAAGTTCCAATCTTGGAATCTTCTGCAAGGGTGAATCTATTATTTCATCGACGACTGCGTGTCCTGCTATGAAAACGCTTGACGCCGCTGTTGCGCTGCGCCCTTCCAACAAGTTCGACCTGAGCTAGATTTATTCAGCGCTCGTCATTTCAAAAGATGGTCGTTTTGACATCATCTTTGGTAGAGGCAGCGGCGAATAGGGTTTGCCCCAAATCTGTTCAGATATCTCCTTTCTAAGCGAGTCTTTTGACGCTTTCAATTCGCCCTTTCCTCGGACTCGGACAGTCAATGCTGACTGGTCGGCCTCTTCCTTTTCGCCTATCACAAGAATGTACGGAACCCATTCTTTTTCCGCATCGCGGATCCTTTTCCCAACGCTTTCCTCTCTATCGTCGATGTCAACGCGGATATGATCTATTTCAAAATCCTCGGAGAAAAGCTTGCATGTGTCTACGAACTTTTGTGAAACCGGTAGCAATCTCAGATGCGTCGGAGCTAGCCAAACTGGAAGAGTTCCTACCTTACCCTCCCTTTGGGAGCGACCTGCTTTTTCCAGCAATCCAAATATGTCGCGCTCGATTGCGCCGGATGGCGAGTTGTGGAGTATCAGCGGTGTCTGCTTCTTTCCAGTCTCATCAACATACTCTATTCCGTAGCGTTCTGCGTTTTCGATATCAATCTGGTCTGTGGAGAGTGCGGACGCTTTGTCCAGATTGTCGATGAAGTTAAACTCATACTTTAGAACGAAGTAAAAGAATCGTTCTCTCCACATCTCGACAAGTGCTGGCCTTCCGTGAAGTTTGATTATCGATGCAATGAAGCTCCTATTTTCCTTGTAGAAATCTTCAGTGAATCTTATCGCAAGCTCGTAGTCGTCGCTAGCAAACCCAATTTCCTTTAGCACGCTCTGTGAAAGTTGAAACCGTTTGGGGAACTCCTCTCTAGCCTGATCCATGTCCCTCACGATTGCGTGGCAGTCTGGCATGGTGAACGATCGGAGCCTTCTCAGCCCGACAAGTTCGCCGGATTTTTCTCGTCTGAATGAATATCGAGTAAGCTCGTAAATTTTCAAGGGCAGCTGCTTGTAAGTGAGCTGGAGATCCTTTGCGATCAGAAATTGGCCGAAGCACGCGGCGAATCTCAAAAAATATTCCTTCTCATCAGATTTCACGAGATACTGTCTTGCTGGGAATCGGTTCAAGTAACTCTTGAGCGCAGGATGTTCCAGATCATACATGATCGGAGTTTCAACTTCGAGTCCACCGTACTCCTGTACTCGCTGCGTGACATATCTTTCTATGAGCGATTTTATCATTCTCCCCTTTGGATAGTATCGCATGTTTCCTGGATCCGAAGCTGGCTCGTAATCCACAAGACCCAGCCGTTTCATCAGGTTGACGTGCGGCGGAACCTGTTGGACTGCTCTAACTTTTGCGGTTTCGTAGTTTTTCAGTTTCTCCAAATTCTTGTCATGGGAAAAGTTAAACTCGGAGACAGGCGTCAGATTGCCCTCAAGATCAATCACAAACCACTGCGACTTTAGTGCGTCTTCTGCTTTCAGTGCCGCTGACACTATTTCTCCTTCCTTCGGTTTTTCCTTCGGTTCCATCGAAGTTTTTGCGAAGACTTTCGACTGTTCTGCGAGAGGGTGTCCCTTTACCTTAATAGTAAATGCCTTGTTCCAGCCGAAAGGTACGTGGTATATGGTGTACCCTAAGTCTTTGCCGCCTTGCTCAACTTTTTGCAAAATCTGCTTCGCGAGTTCTGGCGAACCCAGGTTGGAGCTCAAGTGTGCATAGGGGTATACTATGAATGATCTGCATTTTAGCTGCGATTCCGCCTTCTTCATGGCTTCAACGCATTGAATCGCGACCGAGTCGTCGTCGTCCTTTTCGACACTGATTAAGAAAAGTACGGATTCGGTTATCCTGACAGTCTCGGTAGATGTGTCCTCTGCGCTAGCGATCTCCTTCTTTATGGGCCGATATTCCACTTCATCGCAGTGAAGCTGAAGTGCTCTCAAAATCAATGACGCCTCGAGTCAAATGCAAAATTACTTGAAACGAACGCGGTCAAGGTCTCGATCTTTCTTTGTAGATTTTTTCCAGATCTTGTAGTGATCATGGCACAGAAACGCTCTTCTGTCCCCTGAAACCGACAGCCCGCTAGATCCGATCTGTTCCCTGCTGATCGATCTCTCTGCAGGATTTTTGCAGTTTGAGACAGAACAGTTTACGCCCTTTCCGACCTTGCCCAAAAAAGATCACCTGAAATAAACGGAATCAGTGTTCGGCACAACTCTATAAAGGTATTTCACTTCTGAGACTAATCAGAAGAAATTCGAAATGGTCCTGAACAAGATCAGAAGCCAGGTGAGGCCTTTCGTTGACTCCATAGGAAAAGTTTTGGGAAATACCGGGGTTTCTCCTAATGTCTGGACAGTCGTCGGGTTTTTCTTCGCTTTGCTTGCAGGTGTTTTCTACGCGCTGCGACCTTCCGAGACATATCTCGCAGCTTTGGCCATAGTAGTTTCTGGCATCTTCGACGTTTTGGATGGCGCTGTTGCGCGCGTGACAAACAAGGTCACCAAAGCGGGCTCGTTCAATGATTCAACTCTAGATCGCCTAGCGGAAGTTGCGATATACGCAGGTATAATCTATGGAGCTTACACATCCAGTCTCTTGGTGCTACTTGCCTTGAGCTTCTCACTTCTTGTAAGCTACGCAAGAGCAAAGGGCGACTCGCTATTCGTGACTCTTTCTGGAGTTGGAATCGGTGAGAGAGCCGAGAGGCTGATAGCTCTCGTGGTTTTCTCGCTAATTGGTTATGTGTGGATCGGCGTTCTTGTAGTGTTTGTTCTTGCAATCACTACTTTCGTTCAGAGATACTACGTGATAATGACTAAACTTTCAGTTCCATTAAAGTGAGAATAAGAAGGCCGTGTAACAATTTCCAAGATACTATTGGTATTGTTGCAAGGATTTATCGTCGAAAGGAACTTGGATCAGAATATTTGACAATTGCAGAAGCGCAATTTTAGTTATGCCCTAAACATATTCACTCCCAACTATAGGAAAAAAGCGTATGAAAGTTGGGGCGGCCGAGTGAATCGGCCTATTTGACTAATAGTCTTGTCGTCTTTCAGCTTTAGCGCGAACTCTGACCATGCCGTAATGGACAGCGCATGAGATGCAGTAATATCGGATAGTTTTTGGCGCCGCGATGTACGCGCCGGCTGCTCGCAGTTCTCTTGCGAGCATCGGCTCTACCAAACTAACACGCGAGGTCATCTTCTTTGCCTTGTCTATCGGAACTTGTCTGCCGCAATTGCTGCACTGGATCGAGCTGGAGCTACCCTTTCCGCCCTTCGATCGTCCGCGGCTCTTTCTTTTCTGAGTCATACAATAATTAGTTCGACGGTCTAGGCTTTAAACTTACTATGACGACTATTTCACGTATTTCTTGTTGAATTCTGCCTGGGCACTATGAAGTAATACTGGTCTTGCGAGCTTCTTGAAACCATAATTGCAAATCTCTGACGGAGTTCCGAACTGCTTTCGTTTCTTAGAATAAGAAACCGCTCTAATAACGTCTAGAAGAACATTTACGGCATTAGCCCCGTCATTTGTCCTCAAGTAGACGTCAATCTCAACATTCGAGTCAAAGACCCCCTTTGCTGATATCCAAAAGTAGCTGGTCCGGTTGTCGCCCATGTAATCGACATAGTCAGTTGTCCCCGCGACCGTGGCGAACTTGTACGGGACCTCTGCTGCAACTGCCTCGGTCTTGATGTCTCTTTTCTCGATCTTCACATCTTCTGATATCGTGTTCAGTGTCTCGTTTCCGCCGCCTACGTCCAATTGGTAGCTTTTCTCGATCTTGATTCCGCGACTGTTGATGAAATCCAGGATTCCTTTGTGGAAGGCAGTCCCACCGAATTGGCTCATTAAATCGTCTCCAACGAGTACGAGTTTTGCTTTTTTGAATTTCCTTTGGAGGTCTGCTTTCGTTGCGACCAGTGACGGTGTGGCGTTCACAAAACTGACTCCTGCCTCGACGCACTGTTTTGCATACGCTACCGAAGTCTTTGGCATCCCAGATGGAATCAAGTTTAGAGCAATTGAGGCGCCGCTTTCCTTGAGATGTTCCACAATAGTGTCGGTGCCAACTGTGCTATCAGCAATGTGAGCTGGGGGCGTATCCTTTACGATGCCCGTCTTCACGACAACCTTTGTGCTCGGAACCTTGGCAAACTTTTGGCCGACGTTCGGAGACCGAAATATCGCTTCGGATAGTTCCAGCCCTATCTTCCTCTTATCCACGTCAAACGCGGCGACGATCTCAACATCACTAAAATTATAGCCGCCGACTCTTTTGCGCCAGAGTCCGGGAAGTTTCTTTGACTGGGTGCTCTGTACTAGAGCACTCGCGACGTTCCCGACACCAATAATCGCGACTTTGATCTTGGGCATCAATCAATCTTCTCTAGGATAGAGCCAATTGAAAAGCTAGTCTTGAAACTTTGCTATCAGGATTACAACACCGACAAAAATCAATAATCCTGCCATAAAATAGAACGGCGCTACAAGCTGTGGTATCAAAGATGTCTGGTAAATGAAATAAGCGAACGTGCCTCCGAGGACAATGCATAGGATGGAGATGACGCGCAGAAGCGCGCTGATTCTTTCCCGGGATGTTCGCAGTGCTCTCGACATGTTTGTTTATCTCGAATAGAACCTGCTTTCCAAACTATGCAATAATAACGTTTTCCTAAGTTGCGCAGTTGCCGAGAGAACACATGTTTTCAAATTACTCAATGGGTTTGGCATAATCCTACATTGATTTTGCTTCTTCCATTTTTTCCTTGAGATAATTCGTCACGATGAAGGTAAGTCCGAACTTTGAGAATGCCTCAAGCTCGCTCTTCCTTTTGATCTTGAGGAAAATGTCCAGTTCTCTCTGCCACACTCCTCCATGGTACCTTGGATCTTTCTTCAATTCTTGAGCGCGTTTTACATCTGCTTCTGTCATCTGATCCGTAGGCAGTTTGTATTTTACGATATCTGAATTGTGTAATACCAGTCCACCTAGGCCGCCAACAAAGGTATGAACTCCATCAACAGCAATGTCATAGACAGGTTCGTTCGTCTTCCCGAGATTCTTGATTTCTGTTATCGGAAGTAATGCAACATTATTGTCCATGAATTTCTGAATCGCCTGTAGTCGAGAGTCAACTGTGCTAATCTGGTAAGCGGCTAGAGTTTGCGCCAACCTAGCGTAGCCGACGTTGATCGTTCTTCCGCCCGTGAAGAGTGATCGGTGCAGTTTCGACTTGTTTCCGTAAGGAACATTCTTGCTTATGACGCTCTTTAAATCGTAAACAAGATCAGCGGGCATGTTCATAATCTTTGATTTTACCTTGACCGATTTTCGGCAAATCTCATCCACCACAGTCTGAATTCCTTCGGTGTCGGAACAGGAGACAACGTACGAGTCGCCACTTTTCCAGACATAGGCTGTTACATGGAGCTGTCTTAGCAAAATCACAAGGTCAGAAGCTAGTTTGCGACTGACAGTCTTCGCTGCGAGCCTAGAACCTTCGACATAATTGACCATTCTATCTCCACGGAAGTACCCGCGTATGAACTCCGTCTTGGAAGTCTTTCCAACGTTGAAGAAGATGAACGGAACTTGCTTGCTGTCAACTCTCTCTCCTGATTTTAGAACCTTTGTGAATATTTTGGCGAGCAGCGAATTCCCAAACCTGATCCTTTGCGCGTGGCTGGCCTCCCTTCGATCAACTTTCGAATTAAGACCAAGAGAGCGACTGATGCATTCTCTGGCATCGTTGACGTAGTTATCTTCGGTAATTCCAAATGTCAATTCGCAAACGTCGCCGCGAGCTCCTTTCGAGAGACCGCCTTCAGCCGCGTAGTATCCCATTAGGCGGGCGAAATTGTCTAATTCCCTGACGACGACGGGGATTCTATGCTGTGAATATCTGAGCCTTAGGGAACCGCTTGAAGGTACCTTTCCCTCAGCGAAGAAATAAGAAAGCTTGACCCCATTCTCCTTTCTCTGAAGAACCTGGATGAAATTCTCCCGCAGTATCCTCTTTGAATATCTACCCGATAGATAATTGCTAAATTCAAAGGCTTCCTCGCCCTCTACGAATACATGCTCAGCGAGTTCCGGATATTCGTCGGCGATTAGCCGGGCAATATTGATCTCGGTCAAGCTTTCATTGTTCGGGACAGAGAAGCAAGAAGCCACGAGATCTCCCTTTTTCAGCGAAGAAACCTGGATCGATTCTAGAGCACATGTTTCCTTGTTGAATACCTGAACGCTGTGATTACCTGTTGTCTTTACTCTGAATCCGCCGAGAGTCTTGATTTCGTAAATATCGCCGTCGTAGGGATGGCTTGTCACTGCCGATATCGGCTTCGTCGACACTTCACCCACCTCGGAGCAGCAATACGCCTCTGGAGATTCCGCGTTAATACTCGAACCTCTCCCCTCAGCTGCCTCCTTGGAAGCCTCGAAGAATTTCCCGATTTCCAAGTTCCGAATCAGGCCGTTCTTTTTGACAACTACGGGCTCGTCTCCTGTGATGCTCGCCCAAACTCCAATCCATTTTGCGGTCGGAACCGTTAGATCTCTCAGATGTGCAGCGTTTGCCGACCCGGAAATCACCACCATCGCAATGTGCTCTCCATACACATCACCGTCTGTCATTACGTATACCGGAAGGTTGAGCTCCTTGTTTAAGCGCTTTAGCATGTACCTTGTAGATCTGGGAGCCTGTCCTGAAGTATCTACAAGTATTGCCTTGTATTTTTTCTCAACTTCCTCTTCCACAAACCTTGTGAAGATTCCTCCTTTTTCCACAGCAATGACCATCTCTGCAGAGGTTTCTACAAATTCTGCCGTGCTGAGAGATGGACCAATAAGATAACCGTCCGGATGCGAGTTGAGGTTCAGTCTTTTTCCTTCGTATCGTGGAACAGTATATTCTATCGTCAGGTCTCCGAAAATCGCGCTCCTCTCCTCAGGATATATCTTGAACTCTTCTCTTGCGCGGGCGAGAACAGTTTCCAAATCGGTGATTATTTCATCGGATTCAGCTTGATCGACAAACTCCATTGCATCCGCTTGCGATGAATAGTACGCGTCTCGGAGAGTGCTAGTCTTTCCCTCGGTAACTAGTTTGTCCGCGAAATAAGCCAGCCATAGAAGTTGAGTAAAGGGGCGAATGTGCTTTATGTTCCCAGCTGATCTCTTCACATTGATCTTGTCGAGAACATACTGTTTCAGTTTCGGGTCGTAGACTATGTTGCTCACTGAACGACTAGGGAATGCGAACTCTGGAAACTTTCCGTTGTCAACGTCATCGTACGTCTTTTGACCGAGCTGCTTGAGCGACTCGAGCACTTCTTTCCTACGAGCTATTGCTAAACTTTTCGAGTCTTTCTTGGGCATCTTGTTTCACCTTTTCATTTCCGACTGAAGCTTCCGTCGAAGCATCAGGCGTTTCTTGACCTGCGTCTGCAGGTTTTTCTTCAGAACCTTCTTCCACGATGTCTTGGACAGTCTGGCTCCTCAGTAGTTTTTTGTAATCTGGAGTTCTTTTCCTATCCGAAAGCTCTGTGGAGAACTTCGCAATGAGTGGGAGGTACTTCGCGTAAATGTTGAACCTTTTCTTCTGGAACTCCATCGAGCCCTTGCGCGAAACGAAAGTTGAGAGTTTACGCAACACTTCGCGCATAGCGTTCTTTAGTTCGCGTTCGAGTTCCGGTCTATCCGCCAGGTATTCTTTACCGACTGTTTTGTACGGGACCTTGGTTGAACAAACGTGCGTAATTACTGCGATTGGAGCATCCTGAGGGATTCTGTATCGCTTCCAGTCGATCTCCTCGTTGATCATCTTGAAAGCAACGTCATTTGCCTCGTCGTACAGCAGGGGAATCCTGTTTGCAAACCTGAGTAGTTTGATTCCAGGCTGGATATTCTTTCCACCGTAAGCTAACCCCACCTCGACTATGAATGGAAATCCAGAGTATGCGGATGGTGGTCGAACGCACATTACCACGAATTCCGGCGCTAGTTCTTTCATTATACCAGCTTGCATGATCTCTTCACCCAACGGAGAAAGACATGATGCGTCAGGTGCCAGAAATTCGTCGAATTGATGGAGCGCGTTTACAAATCTCACAGCATCCTCGTTTGAGAGGCTCTTCGGTTTGTCAGATACAGAAAAGCCAGCGAATTTTAGGAATTTTTCTGCGGTTCGCTCACCAACTCTGTGGAAGTTCTTTGTCATGAACTTTGCAAGAGTCGGATCCTGCGTCTGCTTGATTAGGCGCCTAAGTGCTTCAACGTCGATTCCGTAAGGATGTGGAAGAGTCTCCGACGGTGCTGTCGGCATTGTCGTCGTTGCTCTCTGAAAAGTAAGTATGTTTGAATCTGGATCGATGAGCGTGATGTTCCCGTACGGAGTTACCAAGGCAGTCTGCTTGAAATAATCGAGAATCTTTGCTCCAGCGCGCAGGTAATCGCCCATCATCGTAAGCTGCACAGAAGTTCCAGTACCCGTCGCTGGCTTTGTGTCGTGTTTCAGAATAACCGGTTTGTTCTCCTGAATGTCGATCAACATGTCCAAAACATGCATTGTCTTACCATCAAAGGAGGACGCGATCGTGACCGGCTTGTTTGTAGTAATTTGGGCGTAAAGGATAGCCATAGTGCCACCCATTCCAAACATGCCCCTCGACTGCTTCAGCTTGTACTTTGAGCCGTAGAATACTCGCCCAAAAGCGTTAGGGAGGTGTTTTGCCTCAATTCCGGGACCGTTGTCTTTGACTGTAATGACGTATGCGACTTGGTCGCCTGCCTTTGTGCCATCGGGCGCGACCGCTATCTTGACGGTGACTTCCGGGAGGATGCCCTCCTGCTCACAAGCGTCCAGACTGTTCTCCACTAATTCCCTAATTGAAGTGTAGAGAGCTCTTGAAGGATTGCTGAAACCCGCAAGATCCCTGTTGCGATAGAAAAATTCGCTTGGAGAAATTTCAGAGTAGGTGACTTTCTGGGCTGCGACCACTTAGATACCCCAGTCTAGCCCGTTTGATGCGTTTTTAGTAAGAAGCAAAGGACGCATTACCTAGTCAGGCCTCGGATAAAAATATTCTTACGCCTTTGATCTGGAATCAGCTTTCTTCCGGAGGTTTCTGCGACTCCCAGAGCTGCATCCTGTCAAGTTTCTTTTTTGTTCTGTATTTTTGTAACAATTCGTACGTCGCCTTGTGGGTCCCGCCCTTGGCGAGCTTGTCGATCGCTTCCTTTGCGACATTTGACGCGTCTGGCTCTCCTATGATGGCGACTGTGTGCCCGTAGATCGAGATCAACGCCCCCGACAAGTCTTCGATTATCTTTCTTGCCTTACCATCGGAACCAATCAGCCTGCTCTTGATCCGAAGCATTGCATTTTCAGACTTACCAGCGTACTCTCGCAAATCGATTAAGTTTAGTATCTTTTCTTCCTCCAACAGCTGAAATGCCCTCTGTGGTGAAAAGCCTCTTGCAATTGCCGATACGATGTCGAAAGCTTTGAACGGGTTTGATTCGAGTAGTGCGTCCGGCTGATAAGATATTCTCGCATCTCCCGTCTTGCCATCGATTTCGAGGGCGACCCCGCAGCGTCGCTCGATCTCACTCTTTACAACACCCTCCTTACCCACAAGAGCTCCTACCCTATCAAGTGGTATCTTGATAATCTGCTCCGAACTCAACTTCCTTCTTTACCCCTCGAATCATGGTTAAAAGCTTCTCATTTTCTATTGTCGACACGCCCTTCTTTTCAAAGAATCTGTTGACATTGGTAACGTCCCTCTTGAGGAATTCCTCGGCCGATGGATGGCGCGTGGACACAGCAGATCCAAAATCGATTATGACTAACTTGTCCTCGTACTTCAGGACGTTGTACTCTGACAAATCGGAGTGGACTAATTCTGCCTCTTGATATATTAGTTCCATCGCTTTGACGATCCGCGTGTAATCCTTTCTTTCGATTTTGCATTCGAGCAACCTGGGCGCAGGTATTCCCTCTACTCCGATAAATTCCATCACGACCACGTTTCCTTGAAAAGTGATTGGTTTTGGAGCTGACACACCTGCGGCCGCACTTTGCTTCAAGTTGATGAACTCTTTTCGAGCCCAGATTTCTGCGATGCCCCTGCTGTCTCTTTTTATTTTGTTGAACCTCGGATCTCCGATAACGTACTGTAATCGCCTCTTGTAATCAGATGATGAGACCAGGTAGATTTTCACGGCGACGTCTCGCCCACCCGACGTCACACCCCAATACAC
>DATLTL010000143.1:0-3224 GCA_035533635.1 Nitrososphaerales archaeon | reverse complement strand
TCCAATCTGCTTGGAAAACTGTCTCGATGGACGCATCACACTAGCACCGGGTTTCGAACTGATAAAGTCTGTTAATATCGACGCCCTATTGAATGTCACTGCCGAAAATGAAAACAAGAGCGAGAAGAAGTAGTACATGAGCCCGTTTCCATCGATGGAAAATTCAAACCTGAACAAATCAAATACCACAAATAAGGTAGAGACCGATGCCCACGAGGCACCCAAGAAAACAAGACTTGACCTCATCTCCCTATTCGTATACGCGCGCGACGCTTTAATCAGCAATGGTACCGTGTAAAACAACAGGAAAATAAGAGTTGGAGCAAGTCCAAGGGCAAAAGCGGTTGTAAACTCTGGTGAAGGGATCGGAGTACCGAAAGGATCTCTAACAATATCGATTCTGAAAGGATGAAACACTGCCAAGTAGATTCCTGCAGATGCCATGTACAGCCCATATCCAGTGAGGACGAACCCATGAATTCTTTTACTGAAGACGTCTTTGAGCATATGCCTTAGACTTTCGTTAGATGCGCGAAAATAAATCCCCATTGCAACTATCGTCAGAGAAAATCCATCTATCAAGACGATGAGGAAATTCGCATAGGTGTAGAAATCCATCAAAGAGCGAGTCGCAGGGCTTATCTTCAGAAATTCTAGGCCAACTAGCGCTATTGATGTAACATAGACAAAGACCAGTACTTTCCTAACTTGCGTGAACGCGGAAGAGTTCTGCCTGTAAATCAGATATGTTGAAGCAAGAGTGATTATGAAAGCTACTGCATTAAACGAGGGTTGAATGTAAGCAGTTAGAGGAATATTTGTCTACCCACCTAACTAACCTTAGCGGATGCACATAGTGAAGTGTCTAAAAGCTATTTGCTCGCTGTCAAACATAATCTGTTTCAATGGATAGCTTTTCCGAGAAATCATAAACGACTAGCCAAAATAGAAAAAGGGGAATGTGGGATACCCAGTCTGGCTCCCACTATGTAGGCTATCGGCTAAAACGACCCGCCGCCGCCAATTTCGTCCAAGAGCGGAGGCCTGACATTCAGGTGCCCAAAGTGTGCAGCTACGGCAACTGCCGATACGACAGAGAGAGCCAACAGTCCTAGTCTGATTTTTTCATCGGTTGACATGGCGATGTGAGTTCAATTTCCTCTCATCGAAAAGTTTTTCGGTTTCACTATATCATAATGCTTTATTAGCTAAATCAGCGGTCAATATGGGGTATTGTTAGATGAGGGAGGTCAAACAAATCCATAGAATACGACTAGCGGCGTTTTTCGGAGAAAATGGCGCCAAGGTGATTCTTGATCATATTGGCGATCTTGAACTGACTTTCGGCAGTGCCAGCGCAATTATCCTGCAAGTTATGGAAGGCAGCATTCCTCTGAGGGCGAAGGAAAGATAAGAATAATTACGCATCGAAAGCATTTTGGTAGGCGCAACGCATGAGAACCCCAAACGACAATCCGGCAGAATTCCTCACGAGAATAGTTCCATTTGTCGACGCCGACGGTGCGAGAAATCTAAATGCAATTTGTCGCGAACTTTCGATTCCATATCAAACACTAAGATTCAGGATGAACAAGCTCAGGGAACGTGGGATTAGCGTCATTCCCTTTATCGATTCTTCCAAACTCGGTCTTCAACGAGTTAGGTCATCGTTCGAACTTTCGAAAGACATTCAGAATCCAAAGGCTCTTTTTGGTGGTCTGCACCAAAAAGGAGGTTTACGCTACTATTCAAGATCCCTTTTAACTCACGAGCTTGACTGCGAATTCTTGATTCCAAAAGGCTCTATCTCGGAGTTAGGAGGGCTTCTACGCAGTCTCGAAGAAATGAAACTTATTGAGAACGTCAGGTACAGCTCTGTCTTGTGGAACGACGTCTTCATGATGAAGACCAAATACTTCGACTATGAATCCGGAGAATGGGATGTCGATTTCTCAAGACTCGCTGGAGATCCCTCGGCTACGATCCCAAAACCATCCTTGGAGCATCCGCGACTCGATTACAGCGATCTTCTAATAATAAAATCACTTGAACTTGACCCTTGGATCAAGGTAGTAGATATTGCAGAAAAGGTACATTTGTCCGTCGGAGACGTTTCTTACCATCTTAACAGGCATGTCTTTGGAAACGGGTTGATTTCGTGTTTTAGGCTCCGTTGGCTTGGGACAAGAGAAGCCTGGTCGAAGCACACTATTGTCATGCTGACATTTGTTTTCGAACATCTTTCGGATGAGCTAGCTAGGCATGCAATGTCCATTATGACGGCAACTCCTTTCTCTTGGAATCATATGAGAACAGAAAATGAAAACTACAGAGCTGAGTTGCTGATACCAGTATCCCATTTCCCAGAAACTCTGTCGCATATTTCGGACAAACTCCGGCCGCTTGGCCTGAAGCCAATTACTCATTGTATGGATTGGTCGTGCACATCGAGTTTCACGATTCCCTACACTCTATTTGAGAAAGGTCGCTGGGAATTGAACGCAGAAACAGCCCTAGGTTACGTATTGCAAATGATTAGCCAGTATCAAAGAACTTGACATGTATCGGCCGCTGATACTATCAAGTAGTGTCACTTGAGACCAAATTCCTGAGGGACATCAGGCTTCTATAATTCGGCAGACCTGTCAAGGAATGCAATGTCTCTAACACAAGCCCAGATTCAATCTGTTTCATGTGATGAACGGATACTGTCGTGCGTCGACAGAGGTCTAGAGTCTGTCGGACGCCAAGTCAAGAATGTAGTCTATTGGCACCTTAAGAAATTGGGGAATCTACAGAAAATGGACATACCGAAAAGGCCCATGATGTTTGTTCAGGGATTGCGAGCACTATATGGCCAGAGCTCCATAGGAGTCGAAAAAGCCATCTTGCAAGAAATCAACTACGATTTTAACCTGAATTGTTCTGCCGGGACCGATCTGGTTGCCGCAATCTTTCAGGCAAAAAGTAAGACAGATTCGTAGAAGGCGACCTTCCGAATCTCTTCATTGGCCTGGAAAGTCCACCCTACTTTACTAACTAGCCACAGCGCTAGTTCAACCTTAAATACGCACATTCTACCATTGATCTTCTTTACTCTGAGTGGATAATCGATGAAACAAGAAACAAGTTATGTAATGTCCCAACCGAAGATGGAAATCTGTACCGTTTGCGGAAGCAAGCTTGGTCACCAAGCATATCTGGATCATCTTTTCTCGAACAAG
>DATLTL010000142.1:0-4554 GCA_035533635.1 Nitrososphaerales archaeon | reverse complement strand
GTCATTGTAGATCCGCTGATGGATTTTGAGCGATTTCTTCCACCTTCAGGCGGGAAAGAGTATCATGTCAAGCATGTAATTGACACGCACATTCACGCCGACCATCTTTCTGGGGCAAGAGAGTTGTGTTCCTTAACTGGAGCCAAGTTGCTGATGCACGAATCCTCGCAGGTATCATGCGAGTTCGAACCTATTGGAGACGGGATGAATTTGAATTTGTGTGGCTTGAATGTGAAGGTACTGCATACGCCAGGTCATGCGACAGAACACGTCTCTCTTTTGGTGGATGATAGATTTCTTCTTAGCGGAGATAGTCTGCTAATCCGTGATGTCGGTCGGACCGACTTGGGCAGAGGTAGCAACGAACAGCTTTACCTGACGCTCTTCAAGAAATTGGTTCTCTTGGAAGATAAGATTGAAGTATATCCCGCACACATCGGTGCAAAACACTCTCTGACAGGCGAACAATCTTCAACCATGGGAATCGAAAAACATCTTAATCCCGCGCTCCAACTCAAGACCTTTAACGAATTCCTGCAATACATGACCGAAGGCTGGCCACCAAAACCAAGTAACTATGAATTATACATCAAGGTGAATCAAGGGCAAATCAGGCTGGAAGAGGCGCAACGCCTTGTTCAACATGTGGCAGTCGGCGAAGCGTGAGGCGTTTTCGACTCTTCGGAACGGCCCAAGCCAAATGATTCACGTCAGTATCTCAGTAATGGACGTACGAGAAAACGACCGAAGACTCTAGGTCTCACTCTATTGTCAAAGTGTGGCGACCATCGTCGCGCTGGTCTCATGGAGTTCTAGCCCTTTTGCCGCTCGCGTTCCTAGCTCAGGGTCAGCTTTGGTAAGGTTTCCGATCATGCGTTGCTGAATTGGTTTGTCTGCCTTTCCAAGTGCATCAATTATGTTATCGACCAAATGGTCCTGATCCATACTGCAGAGTGAACGATAGCGTTCACCTGCCTGCTCGAAATCATTTTTCAATTTGATTTTCTGCCGCAACACGTTCCCCTCGAGATGATCGTGAGTTGTAGTGGTGGCTTTAGCTTCGTGCGGCGTTCCTCCAGCAAGAGTATTGGGTTCATAGTTGACTGTCCCTTGATAGGTTGCGTACTGCATGGCTCCGTCGCGCTGATTGTTATTGACTGATGTCAGTGGTCGATTTACTGGAATTTGTTGATAATTGGCACCGAGCCGGTGTCGCTGGGTATCCGGGTAAGAGAAGGTCCTACCTTGCAAGAGCTTGTCAGCAGAGAACTCGATTCCTGGAACGATGGAGGCTGCACTAAAAGCAGCCTGCTCCACTTCTGCAAAGTAGTTTTCGGGGTTGCGGTTAAGCACCATTTTGCCCACTGGTAAGAGCGGAAATTTGTCTTCTGGCCAGCTCTTTGTAGCATCCAGAGGGTCAAAGCCCTGATTCAACTCGTCGGCAATCTCCATTATCTGGACATTCAGTTCATATTCTACAGTCTTGCCGGAAGAAATCCAGTCGTACAGGTCGCGAACGGCAACATCCGGATCCTCGCCGGCTAAGCGCGTGGCCTCGTGGCGATCAATGGTCTCTACTCCAGCTTTAGGCTTCCAGTGATACTTGACGTAGACTGCTTTGCCTTTCGCATTCACCCACTCGAAGGTGTTGAGGCCGAATCCTTCCATAGTCCTGTAGCTCTTGACCGTTCCTCTGTCGGAAAATAGCCAAGTAATAATGTGGGTCGATTCCGGAGTCAGCGATATAAAATCCCAAAACCGACTGTTCGCTGCCGAGCTTGTAGGTACATTTGTGTCGGGGGCAGGCTTCAAGGCATGCACCATGTCGGGAAACTTGATGGAATCTCTGATGAAGAATACGGGAAAATTTAGCCCAACCAAATCGTAGTTTCCGTCTTCAGTGTAGAACTTTACTGCAAAACCCCTTGGGTCGCGAGCTGTGTCAGCAGATCCCTTCGCACCAATTACGGTAGAGAACCTAACAAGGACTGGCGTTTTTTTCTTTGGGTCTTGAAGGAATTTTGCGGAGGTATACTTTGCCATGCTTTTGTGAACTTGGAAGTAGCCGTGTGCGCCAGCGCCCTTGGCGTGAACTACGCGTTCAGGTATGCGTTCACGGTCGAAGTGTGCCAGCTTCTCGACCAATTGCACATCTTGTAGCAGCCCGGGTCCACGTACGCCGATTGTCAGCGAATTTTGGTTGTCGGAGACGGGAACACCTTGATTCGTTGTAAGAAGTTTATCTTTCATAACCCGAGGATTATTCTTTTGCGTGAGATCACCGCTGGCCGAAAAAACATTATTCCTTACGATTACACATCGAACATTCTTGACCACGGTGTAGTGTAATGGGAGGTATTTCTGGATAAGATGGGTGTCTCTGGCACTGGAAGCATGGACGATACTGGATATGAGTAGAGATTAGTGATTGAATGGTTGCTGTCACGAACGAATCACGATTTGTAGTATCCTTGTCGAATGAGCAATCGCCGTATGAAAACGAGCTACCCAATTTACGGCCAATTATCAACTCAAACCAATCAGATTTCGCATTCAGATAGTTAATTCGACATGAATTGGAAGCTCTATTGGATAAATTAGGCAATCATCGCCAGATAATCTAGTTTCATCTCTTAAGTACTAGTTGGACGCCAATAGACATGACCGTAAAATGTCAAAACAAATTAGAGCAGGGCAAAGAGAAACAGCAAAAGGCAAGATTCGTGAAGGTGTTGGAAAGCTTAGGGGCAAAAAGAGCGAGCAAGTTCGGGGCAAGCTCGAGCAAGTCCGTGGTAAAGCTCAAACAAGATTGGGCAAAGCAATGAGGAAAATGTAGACATGGAATCAAAGTGATTCCTCGTTTTCCTTTATTTTCCGAAAATCGTTTCCTAATTTCTTCTCAGCGATTCTGAAGATGAGGCTCGATACTTGATGAGCAGGATCTGTCAAATCACTCCATCCAGTTAGAGTAGCAAAAGCAGGTTCAGAAAGAAAGTGGACGAGCTGGAAAGACAGCTAGAAGAAGTACAGAATAGATTGAGCAGGGCGCTAGGAGTGACTGTCTTGTCCTTGCTTTGCGCCCAGGTTGAGTTCGGACACGACGATAATTATTAAAATCTCAACTACGATCAGTATTACAGACGCACATGAAGATGGAAATTTACGGATTTAAAGCCAAGGTCTACAAAGATGAAAAGTGGTTCATTGGAGAAATACCGGAACTTCACATCCACGATCAGGCAAAGACACTGCGCGAGCTTGAAAGCGAGCTAAAGGACGCAGTAGACACGGCGATCGCTTTTTCACTGGAGCACAGTGGCACACCCAAATCACAGGCAATAAGAAACCTACTTGCAAGAGCGTGAGGTTGGGTTCTATTCCTAAGATCAGGCCCGTGAAGAGCATTGAGCTCCTAAAGATTCTTCAAAGTCATTATGGTTATTCTGCCAGACGTGGCCGGGGAGACCACGTGGTGCTTTTCGACAGCAAAGGGCATCATACGGTAATCCAAGCTGGGAAGGAATTAAGATCGAATATTGTGAGCGCGATATTGAGAGAAACAGAATTGCGCTGGGAAGATGTAGAAAGGTACCTCTGAGAGCGATTAAACTTGGCGGGGTATGCTATTCCTTGGCTCTGCCTGGTGTCCTCCTTTCTCAACTGTTATCGAGGCATCATCCTCGTTGGTGATAGCGCCCACGTCGTTGAATCCACCGCTGACGTTAATCATTTCCATTGTTGTCGAGCGCGCCCTGGATGTAAGCGACTGGATCCAGTTTCCGTTCAGCGAGTTCTGCAATTGAATTGTCAAAATGAATGACTCGACAAGAATTTGGGAAACCTACTACGAGGGTTCAACCTATTTCTTCTTGACGATTGCGTGGTTTGCCGCCCACAAGGGACAGTATCCGTAGGCAGCGATGACATCTGAATTCTTGCCGAAACAATCTTTGCCCTTGCTGTGTACTATTAGACATTTTCCTCCTAGGGCATTCATATAGTACACGCAGTTGTAGCAATAGTAACCGTGTTTTAGGTCAGAGTTCTTGAAATCGTCAACCGCAATGTAGCCCGCTCTCTTCTTGCTGATACGCGCCTCTTTGACCATTTCAATTCCATGTTTGATTTGCTCTGCCATTCTTCTTCACTTCGAAAGTACTAATGCTTCTCCGTTCCTCGAATGACATCCCAGTTGGGTTTCCAGAGTCCGCACATTCCGTATGGAGCGATTCGAGTCGACGAGACACCGTCTAAGCTTTCTCCTTTTTTGCAAACTATCGCACAATCATCGTGACCCTCCCAAAAGTAAATGCAATTTGCACAGAAATACCCCTTCTTTAGGTCAGCATTCTTGAACTGGGGAAACTCAACATACTTTGCGATCAATTTGCTGACCCTGTCTATCTTGGTGTCTGGAATTCGCTCTACCTTAGGGGCCGGCAAAATTAGCTCATCTGTATTTGATTGGTTTACTTTGATATAATGTTGTATATCTTTGCAGCGGCTGCCAATTATCAAAGTAGTTTCTCGCTGAAATCTACAATGACACGAAAT
>DATLTL010000141.1:0-2492 GCA_035533635.1 Nitrososphaerales archaeon | reverse complement strand
GGCTGAGGGAAGGAAGGACGACCTGATCAAAATTCCTTCGCCAGCTGACTGGGAATCAGATACGATATTCTCGGCGGAGACTTTCGTTGATAAATACAAACAATCCTCGGGTTACGACACCGAGGAGAATGTTAGTGACGTCAATTGTCCAACTCTGATTTACGCTGGCAGCAAAGAAACAGCATTGAAAGACTTCGCCGCTTCATTGAATAATCCTGAGAAAAATTGCACTTTCGAGCTGATCGATGGCGCGAGTCACTTTTACCGTGGCCGCGAAAGTCTTGTCGGTGATAAGATCGCGAACTGGCTGATGGCGAATGTCAAATGAGTGCAATCTTCCGACGCGGGTTTGATGAAGCTGTAAGGATACTGGATGAGCCATCTAGAATCGAAAGACATGATCCAGCAAAAATATTCTCCCGTGCTGGCCTTTCGGCTGGCATGTCTGTGGTAGATCTCGGATGTGGCACGGGATTTTTTTCTATCCCTGCCTCAGAAATTGTAGGAAATAACGGAACGATATTTGCCATTGACACTCTAAAACCTATGCTCAACATTGTGAGCCATAAGCTGACTACGAACAGTATCTTGAATGTTCATCTGCTCCAATCGAACGCTGTGAAAATTCCGATAAAAGATGACACGGTCGACCTGTTCTTGTTGGCAAACATTTACTTTGACCTTCCAAAGAGGGTACTACTTCCAGAAGTACGAAGGGTCCTCAGACGAACCGGCAAAATGATCATTCTGGAATGGAAGAAAATTCCAACTACTTCTGGCCCCCCTTTGGAACAAAGGCTCACCATGGAAGATGCTTCCAAATACCTCGTTGAATCAAACTACAGGATAGACGAAATATTTGATGCCAGCGCAACCCACTATTGCATCATAACTACTCCTATACGCGAGGCGTAATCCGCTCGGCAAATTGCAATATGCTAGTTGATTGCATACAGCAACGATAAATAGCTAGATCGCGATTTGCTTTGGAAGTTATTGAACCTGAATTCATGAGAGCGCATACCCCCGAACAGGCTAAGCACGCTGATTTTTGCCCCGTTGTCGAGTCGCTTCATGTTGTGGGAAATGAAAAGAAGCTCGTGATTATAAGATTCCTTCTTGACAAACCAATGCGATTTAACCAGTTACTCAAATTCGGTCTGGATTCGAAGACTCTCTCCAGAGCCCTAAAGAGCATGGAGGCGCAAGGTCTTGTGAATAGACACGTAATCAACACTCAGCCTTTTTCGGTTGAATATTCGCTGACAGAAAAAGGAAGGCAACTAAAACCCGTTATTGATGCACTGCGTACGTGGGCGGAAGAATGGATCGTCCAGCCCGCAGAACAATCCAACTTGAAGCGACAGGATTGGTAAGCGCCCTAACTTTATGGTGTAGACCACTTGCGGCTCAACCTGAGCTAATCACACGGGTGTTTCTTGCTGCGCAGCTACAGGCTCACTCGATTTCTTTCTTCCCCTGCTTATCGATGTCAGTATTCCAAGAGCATTTATTATCGCTAGAATAATTAGGGTTATTCCCACTCCCTCTACTATGACGTTCGGAGGCACTGAGACCAACGCGGTGGACGAAGCCGCATTTTCATGAAGAGTTGCTGTGAGTATTGCAGTGACTAATGCGAGGCTCACAGCCTGACCAGAATTTCGCATGGTGCTTTGTATTCCGGAAGCGACGCCATACTGAAATCTCGTCACAGTGCCCATTACCGCGTTCATGTTTGCAGAGCTGAAAAATCCGATTCCCAACCCAAGGAAGGCCAGCCTCACCACGATACCAGTTGGCGTCGATGCTAGGTTCAGCGTCGAAAGACTGATGATCGATACGCACATCACTGCGAGAGCGGCAGATACCTGATACCTCGCCTCCACGTGATCAGAAATGTAACCTCCGATGGGCGACGCTACAACCATGACAATTGGCTGCGCAAGTAAGAGTAATCCTGCAAACGACGGACTGTACCCTAAGCCGAGCCTCAAGTATAGAGACATACAGAGTCCGATTCCGTAAGTTGAGGCGTAATTGAGAAACGAAGTCGAAACGGAGAAAGTGAATAGACGGTTTTTCGTTAATAATTTCAGGTCTAGAAGTGGGTGTTCCGTTCTAGATTCTAGGAAAATGAAAATGATCATTAGAGAAATTCCAACGGCAAGACTGGGCAGCGCGAAGTATCTGTAGGAGAAGAGGAAGCTTGCCCCTAACAGACTCAGAGATATTGAAGCCGCCCACAATGCCGAGCCCTTGGCATCAAACTGTTCCATTTTCCCCTTGGAATCTCGCCACGAATCTTCAAGAGCGCCATCAGTATTATTACGAGCCCAATCGGGACATTGATGTAAAAGATCGAACGCCATCCAAGGTATTGAATCAAGAAACCTCCAACGGAGGAGCCAAGCGAGAGCCCCGTGTAAGTGGAAGCGGACAATATCCCAATGGCGCGCCCACGTTCGTTAGGACCGAAGAATGTCGAGAGC
>DATLTL010000140.1:0-3181 GCA_035533635.1 Nitrososphaerales archaeon | reverse complement strand
CTGCGGAGGGAAACGTCAGGTCCTCTCCAGAGAGGACGAAGACAGAGCCTTCCAAGAAACCGTCGATCTCAGATATCAGAGCATTTCAAAATAGTTCGCTATTAGCGGCGATACGTCTACTTTGCTGTACTTACTCGGGATTGTGTTGGTCGCCAGGAGCTCGTCCACGCCGGCCTGCTTTATCTTATCCGCCGCGCCACCTACCAGCACCGGATGGGCGCACGCTGCAATTACTCTGTTTGCATGGTTCTTCTTCAGGAGCTGAGCACATTTTACCACGCTTCCGCCCGTAGAAATCATGTCGTCTATTATCACAGCGTCGCGCCCGAGAAGATTGAGACTCTGATCTTCCGTGGAAATTTCACCAGTAGTGCGATCTCTTCTTTTCTTAAATGATACAAATTCTGATTTCAGAACGGCCGCAAAGGCTTCCACCCGCGCACTGCTTCCAAAGTCGGGCGAAACAGAAATTGGTTTTTGTAGATCGTAATTTCTGCTGATGTAATCGGCTAAAAGCGGGATCGAAGAACAGCTGTACACCGGGAAGGAAAATAATCCTAGCGCTTGCATGCTGTGAATGTCGACAGTGACCAGTCGTTTTATTCCGACAGATCGCATTAGATGCGCAATTACTCCCAGCGTAACGACCTCGCCCTTCATGAATTCTTTGTCCTGTCTTGCATAACCGAGGTACGGAACGGCAGCATACACATCGGCCCCCTCTTCGCTTAGTTTGTGTGACAGCGCTAGAAGTTGAACTAGATGCTTGTCGACCGGTGGATACGTACTCTGAACGACGATGACTTTCTTGTTCCTTACCTCATCTACGAGTCTGATCTTTGATTCTCCATCAGGGAAATCAATGGTCTCCACGGTAAGGAGTTTAGCGCCAAGTTTTGCAGAGAGGTTTGCGGCGACATCCAGTGATGCGGGTCCGGGCGCTACTAACCAGTCACTCAACTAGAACGAAATGACGAATTTTCTTGAAATATAAAAATCAATTCGGAGTGAGATTTTCACGTGGTCATTGACGAGGGATCAGATTACAAGATCAGAAGAATCTGGATATTACGCTATTATTCACTCAACAAATAACCAAAAACATCTATAATCCCAATGCACTGGCTGTTCGACCGTTGCCAAGATCATTCGTACTTCCGGGCCAGCCGACTAGGTACGCGAGGGCGACTCCATTCGAAATCGGACACCTCAGACTTGAAATTGAGCCCGACTTTGCATCGAAAAGGATTCTCGCCAAAACCACTTACAGAATAAGGCCAGTCGGGAAACCAATTTCCTCCGTTGAGCTTGATGCAGCTGATCTCTCTTTCAAATCAATCCTAGTTAATGGCGCGAAAGCAAAGTACGAGACGAGGCCAACTTCAGTAAAAGTGGAACTCGGATTCGATCTACAGATTGGTTCAACCGTGGATATCGACATGGCGTATAGTGCCGTTCCAAAGAAGGGATTGTACTTTCGTGGGCCTTCCAATGACTTCCCGGACAGGTTTGTCCATCTTTTCACGCAAGGTCAGGCCGAGGATTCCAAGCATTGGTACCCGTGCTTTGACTACCCGAACATGCGATTCACGTCGGAGGTGATCGCCAAAGCCCCCGCAAGCATGGCTGTGGTGTCAAACGGTAAACTTGTCTCGACAAAGGAAACTGGCGATGGAAAGAAGATTTGGCATTTCTCGCAGGAGATTCCACACAGCTCGTATTTGCTATCCTTGATAGTTGGAAATTACGAAACAATAGCCGAGGATCACGACGGCATATTGGTGGAATACTACATTCCTCGCGACAGGAAAGCTGACGCGCCGCGCTCGTTCCAAAAGACGCCGCTGATGCTAGATTTCTTCGGAAGAGTTACTGGGCTGAAATATCCATACCCAAAGTATGCGCAAACAGTCGTATCGGATTTCATGTTCGGCGGGATGGAGAACATCAGCGCGACAACGCTGACCGAGAAGACCCTGCACGACGAAAGGGCGCACTTGGATTTCCAAAGTGAAAATCTTGTTTCGCACGAACTCGCTCACCAGTGGTTCGGCGATTACCTCACGTGCAAGGACTGGTCGCATGCATGGCTGAACGAGGGTTTCGCGACCTACTTCAACGCTCTATTCCGGGAGTTCGACGAAGGTTCTGAAGATTTCCAGTATGCAATGAACTCAAATTTTGAAAAACTGGACGACGACATTAACGAACGCTATCACAGGCAGATAGTCGAAAAAAGATACTGGGACCCAGAGGAGTTGTTTGATTCCCATACCTACGAGAAGGGTGCCTGGGTACTGAACGGGATCAGAGGTCTGCTGGGGGACGATCTTTTCTGGAAGGCGATTCGCAAATACGTTGTAAAGTACAAAGTTTCGATCGTTGAAACAAGTGATTTCAGGAAGGTACTCGAAGATGTGAGTGGAATCGACTTTGAAGAATTTTTCAAACAGTGGCTGTACAGTCCGGGCTACCCTGACTATATGGCAGATTATTCATATGACGACAAATCAGGACTCGCCAGGTTAGACCTAGAACAAGTAAACGCAGATGTGGATGGTGTGCCACTCTTCACCACTCCTCTGGATCTTGTAATCACTTTACAAGACGGAACAAAAAAACTAGAAAGAATTTCACTTACGCAGAAAAAGAATTCATTCTTCTTTTCCCTTGCGAGCAAGCCAGTTAATGTTAGCTTAGATCCAAAGAACTGGCGTTTGAAAAAACTAAAGTTTCACAAACCAAAGGAAATGCTGCTTCATCAACTAAAGTTCGATGAAAACTCGATGGAGAGAATCCGCGCGGCACAAGAGCTGGCAGATTACAAGACGAAAGACGTGGTTGACGCGCTATCTCGCTCGGTCGATTCTGACAAGTTCTGGGGCGTGCAGCTTGAAGCCGCAAAGAATCTGGGAAGGATCGGGACTAGAGAGGCCTTGGATGCGCTCCTGATCAGGAAAGATTTCAAAGATCACAGAGTCAGGCGCGGCGTAGCGGCGGGCTTGAGGTACCTCGCCAAGCTCGAAGAAAATGACGCTGTGATAAACACGCTAATCAATTACCTGTACACCGATGTCTCGTATTACGTTAGGGCGTACTCTGTCCATTCGCTCGGTTTCTATCCTGATTCCGAGAAGGTCTTCATCGCAATGCGAGAGGCTCTGAACCAGGGCTCCGTGAA
>DATLTL010000139.1:0-5571 GCA_035533635.1 Nitrososphaerales archaeon | reverse complement strand
AGACCAATGACGCTGGAAGCCACCGCGGGCAAGAATCCGATCAGCCATACTGGGAAGATCTACAACATCTGTGCAAGCACAATTGTTTCCCAAATATTGAAAGAACACTCGGATTTGGAGCAAGTTAACTGCTACATAGTTTCGGAAATCGGAAAGCCGATCAATGAGCCACAGGCAATCAATGTCGAACTAAATACAAAGAAGACTCCGAAGCTGCAAAAAGACGTTCAAGCCATTGTGGGGGAGAAAATAAAGGATCTTCCAACACTATGGAAACAAATCGTAAGACGGGAACACTCTCTTTTCTAGTTAGTATCTAGACCAGAGAATAAAAAGCACTGTCTCAAAGAAAAAAAGTTTGTGAGAGCTATCTGCTCTCATCATTACTACCTTTTGGCTTTCGTCAGAAGCTGATCAACATTGTCCCAGTTGATTATGTTCCAGAAAGCGTCCACGTACGCTCCTCTGTCATTCTTGTATTGCAGATAGTAGGCGTGTTCCCATACATCGCAGACTAGGAGGGGAACTGAAGTCTGGCTAGCGAGAAGGTTGTGCTTTTCAGATTGCATCGTCAAGAGTTGGTCGCTAGTTGGGTCGTAAACCAACAGACCCCACCCTGATCCTTCAACGGCCTTTGCAGCAGCGCCAAATTGTGCTTTGAATGCATCGAACGAACCAAAGTCAGTATTGATCATGTCGGCAAGGTTGCCGCCAGGCTTTCCCCCGCCGTTAGCCTTCATGTTTGGCCAGAAAATTGAGTGCAGAACATGACCTGCGAGATTAAAGCTCAAGTCTCTTTCAACTGCTTTCAAATCGACGCCCTGCCAGTTGTTCTTGCGACCCATGTCTAGTTTGTCAAGTGCAGCATTCGCACCAGTAACATACGCATTGTGATGTTTGTCATGGTGGAGAGTCATGATTTCTTTCGAAATGTACGGTTCCAACGAATCGTAGGCATACGGAAGATTAGGAAGTGTGTATTTCTTTACCATGACTCTAAAAACCCAGTCGTGGGTTTTAAGACTTTGGCGCTTTGAAGCGCGAGTACAGATAATTGTTACTTACGATATTACTTTATGACTTTAGTTATCGAAAATTTACATTTCTGACTTTGTCAGTTTTCCGTATCGCCCAATATTCAGCTGAACTTCTCCGCGGAAGGCTTTCGTGTAGCCGTTCTCGATCTTCACTTTGTCGCCAACATCTACCGAGTTAATCTGCTCGCCCCAAAGAGAAAGTTTGATTGTTCCCGAGTCGTCCCTTATGGTCGCATCTGCAACTGTAGATGTGCCACCCGCTCTCAGGTTTACTGTCCTTACTTCGCCCTTCTCGACGACCTCGCCTTCAACGTCTACTCTACTTACTTCGCCCTTCAAGTCCGCGATTTTCATTCGGTTTAACGCCGAATCCTTGTAAACATGATTATTTAAAGTGATTTTCGCTCTTGGGATACGGTTTTAAGACTAGAAAGCTGTTTGCTGCAAATATTCGGTTTTGGGATTAACTACTTGCTTACGTCAGTGTTAGCCACATACGCAATAATTGCGACAACCATTGCCTTCCTGACCTGCTTTTTCGGTACAAGGTACCTGATTTCCTATCTACCGAGGAAACAAATGACCGTGATGGACTATCACAAGGAAGGGAAACCACCGATCCCGCGGCCGGGCGGACCTGCGATAATAGCAGCTGTAACGATAACGGAAATCATACTATTTACGGTGACTGGAAGCCTTTCGATACTTGGTTTGGCGATAGTCACATTGATCTCAGGGGTGATTGGAGTGATTGATGATCTGAAAACGCTCGGAGGTGTTGTCAAACCTGCGGTACTGTTGATCGGGGGAATCCCGCTAATAGCACTTCAGTATCTTTTTCCTAATGCGAAGGTTTTCGATCATCATCTCTATCTTCCGCTTTTTTCAACTCCTACAAATATTCCCCTGATCTATCCATTGCTAATTCTCGTTGCGATCCCAGTTGTGACAAATACGATCAACACTATCGACGTTCTGAACGGGGTGGTGAGTGGCTTTATTCTGATCGCGTTTGTACCATTAGTTTTCGCGATGGTACTTCGACTTGTCGTTGGAAAGGAAAATCCGGTCGTCTTCGTGTCTGTTTTGCCAGTGATCGCCGCAACAATTGCATTCTACTGGTTTCACAAATTTCCTTCAAAGATCTTTCCTGGTGACTCAGGTGCAATGGCGCTCGGCGCTGCCTATGGAGCTGTCGCAATAATCGGGGGTGTTGAAGTTGTTGCAGTAATTGCTATACTCCCAGCGATAATGAATTCATTTTTCTTTCTGTCCAGCGTTAAGCGATTGGTAGAGCACCGCGAGATCAAATCACAACCCACTTTGATACTGCCTGATAACAAAATGGTCGCGTCGCAGGATCCAAAGGCGCCGGTTACCTTGATGCGCTTGCTCGTATCCGCAAAAGCGAAGAGTGAGAAAGAAATCGGCAAGGATATTTTGGCGCTGACAGCTTTTTCCAGTTTTCTAGCGATTCTTACTGCCTTGATGACTTGGGTGATTACAATTGGCTAATGGCAATCCACTGATAATACTCGTTGGAATATTTACAATGATTTGGGTGCTAGTTTTAGCTGGAACGATAATAATTTTCGAATTCATCGTGCCACTAAACATATTCCATTCAATTTTGGATGGCATAACCAAGGGTGTTCTGGCAACAATTCTTGTCGTAGTTTGGTTGGGCCTATTCGCAGTATTGCGCAATGCAATGGTAAAAAGGCAGTTGCATCTACGAAAAGCTCAAGCGTGATTTGCATTTTAGGAACCTGTAAATCGGGCACTTCCTCTACGCGCGCTTTCGAAATTTTAGATGGTAAGACAGTCTAGGTAGATCCTCGATCTATCTGGTGTTCCAACCAATTCTTTTCTTCTCGTACTCTTCTCTAGAGTAAGAAACCCTGGCAGGTACTCCCACAACGACTACCTCTGGCGGAACGTCCTTGGTCACAATTGCTCCCATTCCCACGACGCTGTTCTTCCCTATTCTTACTCCGGCTTTCAAAACTGCGCCGGCGCAAATTATTGCATCGTTTTCCACGGTAACTCCTACCATCTTGTCTGACAATGGATAAGGATCGTTCGTCAATACGGCTGAAGGACCAATGAAAACATTGTCTCCGATTCGAGACAAAGGAGCTATGTATGCAAGTCCTTCAATCTTGCAATCCTTTCCAATTACAACGTTATAGTCAACATGTGCGAGAGATCCGATTTTGGTGT
Source organism: Nitrososphaerales archaeon (assembly GCA_035533635.1). Classification (GTDB taxonomy): domain Archaea; phylum Thermoproteota; class Nitrososphaeria; order Nitrososphaerales; family CADDZS01; genus DATLTL01. The sequence goes on along the minus strand of DATLTL010000139.1, from coordinate 2,311 downwards.
TGTCTCCAATTATAGTGTCAGGACCGACATACGCAAAATTCCAGATCTTCACGTTCTTGCCGATCTTGGCAGATCGGGAAACTAGATTGAGTATCTTTGGAGCTTTGTTACTCGTATTAGCTCTCTTTTGCTTTGATTTCAAAAAATGTCTGGTGACCTGCCGAATAATGATCAGTTAGTCCAAATGATTCGGTTTTCCTTGCTTCACAATTTTTTCAGGTAGTCTTTCCCTATACTTTGTCAGAAATTCCAGATCTTCCTTCTTGTTTCTCAAATCGTCGGGAAGCATTACCGGTATTTCATCAATGATCGGATAGTATCTACCACACTCTGTGCAAAATAATGAACCGTCGACAATGATCTCATTCTCCGAGTTCACTTCAAACAGTTCCAGAGGATAGTGCTTATCAATCGGACAGGCAAGGATATCTAACAACTTTCTTTTCAACGAAGACGACTCCACTAAACGCGATCTGATGGCCTCTGAACTGAAGTATTTAATTTGTTGGAATCCGGCGGAGTTCAGCTCTTTGCAAATTGCCTTATCTTCTGAATAGTGGGTTCGTCCAACTTTATGTTGAAAGCCTTTGGTGGCTTGTCCGAGAAGCCCTTGATTGGGGGACACACAACAGACGCATCAAGTTTCACTCCGGATTTTGAGAGGTGGTCGAGGAAGTGGTTGTATTCCTCGGGGTTTCGCCACTCGGAGCTTCTCTCACTCGATAGAGCTACCCAAACGTCGAGTGTATTGTTAAACAATAGTGCATGACGCAATTCATCAAGGTTCTTTGCCCGAGGCAATGTGAAATCAAATAGAAAGAGTGAACTTAGAGAGAAAAACATTGCCATTAAGAAAAAATCGTTCCTCGGTCGACCGGTTGCCGGCCGAGGCCGTGATTTTACGCTACTTTAGCTGTAGCGGCAACTTATGGAACTTGGAGTCTGTGCCGTTCACGACGCCTATTTCGATTGGCGCGTCTTCACTGGTCGCGGTCTTGATTGTCTCTCTTGCGAGATCTATCAGGGCTTCCTTAGACATGCTTGGGTCGTATTTTCTTTGGAGGTATTCTATTGCCTGCTCCGATCTGTGACCGATTGCAAACGCTGAGCCTTTGAAGAAAGTTCCGCTCGGATCCACTTGGTAGAGCTGTACACCTGTAGGGTCCTTTCCTGCCATGATCACCGAAGCTCCCAATGGTCGCACCGCGTATATCGTATACTGGTGCAGGTAGGAGCTAAGGCTCTCGGCTGCAGTCTTTACGTCAATTGGCGAGCCGAAGGTCAGGTTGTGCTTCTGGGCGTCAATTCGAATTTCCTGGATCAGTTTTAGGACGTCTCCGATGTAGCCTGCCCCAGTCGCGCCGATATGATCATCGATCAAAAACACTTTTTCTGACGGATCAATCAACGGTCTTGTCGGTTTCAGCTGGCTAGCCAATATCGCGACGTCCTTTGTCTTGATTCCAAGCGTTGTCGAACCTCGGTTGACAGCTTCAAGGGCGAAATCAACCTGTACGAGTGATCCCTCGGGACTGTAGAAATATGGCATTCTTCCGCCGTATTGCTGTTGTTGCGATTCCATTTTCTCCATCTCCGATTCTAGTTTGCGCTTACTACCACCGCGACAGTTGATGGGATTGCAAGTACGTCGATTCCATTTCCTGATCCGGGGTCTCGTTCCATCGCGGATTTGACTGCCGAGGTCGCTATCTTCTTTGCCTCTTCCATTGTGAGATCTTTGTGGTAGCTACTCTCAAGTACTCCATACGCTATCGGGCTGCCCGAACCTGTAGACACGTACTCCTCGGGAGACACTGCTCCACTCATATCCGAAATGAACACATGGGGTCCAGTTGCATCAACTCCGGCTACTATGAATTCTGCATAATATGGTTGGTAGTTCTTCATTCCATTGTACGCAATGTTTGCAATCAGCTTCGAAGTTTCTTTCACGGAAAGAGGGAAACCTCTTTGCAACGTGACGAGCTTCCTCTCCGCCCTGACCGCGTTGACAAGATACTCTGCATCCGAAACCTGTCCTGCGATAGCGACTGCGATGGTTTCGTCTACTGCAAGTATCTTTTGAGTCTCTTTGGATCCTATGAAGAATCCTTTGCTTGCACGTTTGTCAGAAGACAGAACGACTCCGTCTCTGCAGTTTATTCCTACTATTGTTGTCAATTGTGTCTATACTCCTTTGACAACAGAGTATAGGAAGGAACTCTAGTTAATGACTAAATGACGCTCTAGCAGGTCACAGTGTTGGGAAAATTAAGACGCATTTGAGAAGCGGGCTTCGCTTACACGATCG
>DATLTL010000138.1:0-3297 GCA_035533635.1 Nitrososphaerales archaeon | reverse complement strand
CTTTTGTTTCTTCCTAAATTGCATTGAAGAAAAAGCGCGAATATTGCACTTTAACCGAAGCGCTGGTTTGTTTCCCCCGTTTCGATTTGGGTTCTTCTCTGTGTGGAGCCTCTGAGTGAGGCAAACCAAACTTACGATTAATGCGCTGGTTTTGCAGAGCGTTCAAAATCGTCCTATCGGTCTGTCCTTTGTAAACAGTGGCTCTTAATTTAGTCTGAGATTACATTCTTACAACCGCTTATTTAAGGTTTGAAGCGCGTTCGGACGGCTTGAGATGAGTAATTGGTCATTGCATGCCTAGAAATTTAGGCGAACTGTTCGAGTGCGGAAACTAATCACGAGAATAGATAAGATTTAGGCGCACGAGCGCTCCCCAAATATTCTATCGAGGAATGTTGGCAAGTAATTATTAGAAGCGTCTTCGAGGAAGTAAACCATACATTTAAAACCCCCTTTGGCTTATGTTGCCCTAAATGGTAACGACATGTCCAAAATGCGGTAAAAAAGCGTGGAAACCGTATAAATTTGTAATCAAAGGAAAGAGCGGGAAGAATTACACCTACCTAGTCTATCGTCACAACGAGAAAAAGCGCCACACTCCGCGCAAGTGCTACGTGGCTCAGAAGAAAGCAAAGCCAAGAACAACTCGCAAGAAGAGTGCAAAGCGTTCCAAATCTAGACGACGGTAAGTGTCGTAAAGCTATCCACCAGATTAGTACCAAGTCTTGGGGTGAAAGCCCGAGACTGGCTACGTTTTTTTAACAGCGGTTCTTTTCTTCAGTTTATCCGTGTAGCGGATCAAGTTTGAGAGCTCGTGTTCGTTCAGAGCTTGCATCACACTCTCCATTTCTCGCACATGCGAATCATGAATCTTCTCGAATATTCTTGAACCTGCGGATGTCAGCTCCACCTTGATGCAGCGGCGATCTGCGGAATCCCGCACCCTGCGAACGTATCCCTGCTTTTCGAGGTTGTCAACTATGGTCGTGATATTTGCAAAAGTGACAACCATCTTGTTTCCAATCTCGCTCATTGTCAAACTTTGAGAATCTGACTTTCCGATAAAGAGCATCACGGTGTACTGAGGCGGAGTGAGTCCGTATGGTCTCAAGTCAGAATTAATGTACGAGTATACTGTTCTGTAAGTCTCACCAAAGTTTCGCCACGCGTTGCTCTCTAGCGAATCCTTCTCCTTTTTCTTAGATAATTCGACTCTTTGCAACTACTGAACGCCCTCCTCTACTTCGGGCGTAGATTCCGACGTCACTCTCTCTGCCTCGCCGCGTTCTCTGCGGGACTTGATCCCTCTGAAACCTAGTATCAATGGGATTATTGCGAAAAAGGATAGGGCCGCGGACAGAGCGTAAACGTCGCGGAGTCCATTCATGAAGTCGGATACGTCTTTGATCGGCGCTCCGCCCGAACTGCTTCCGAGTCCGGTTCCCCCAAATACGCCTATCACGACCGAGTGAGGCACGGCAGTGGAAATGATTGCGATGCTTATCGCAAGGCTCGCGAGAAATCCAATGTTTACGCTTGTCGAACTAATTGCGGACCCTACGCCTCTCATGGCTGCCGGCACAGCACTGAGCGTCTCGCTCTTTATTGGCGACCCAAACAGTCCCCATCCAACTCCCATGACAATCAATGGAACGAGAAGCACAGTGTACTTGATCTCTGCAGGTATCTGGTACATTATGGCGAATGCGATACCAGTCACACCCAGCCCCGCAACGGCAAAATATATTGAGCCATACCTGTCAGAAAGGATTCCTGAAAGAGGGCCCACAAAGGCGACAGCCACCGAGATCGGAATCAGTAGGATTCCAGCGGTTAGGGCGCTGTCTCCAAGCACGGCCTGAAGGTAGAATGACATCATGAATGTGAACGCGCCCCTCGACAAGCCCGAAATAAGACCTGCGAGGTTTCCTCCAGTGAATGCCTTGATTCTGAAAAGCGAAAGGTCGAACATCGGTTCTGGAACTTTCATTTCGATGTAGGTGAAGACGACCAAGACTAGCGCGCCGACTCCAATCATCGTGTAGTCGAGCATGTTCCAAGATTCTAGCGCGCCAAGCGTGATACCGAGAAGCAGAGCCGAAAGCCCACCCACAAATGTCACGTTGCCCCAAATATCCAGCTTCTGGTTTTTCCTTATTGCTCCGAGTTCCTTTAGTTTGTAGTGAGCCCACAAGGTCGCGAAAACACCTATGGGAACATTGACCCAGAAGATAGATCTCCAACCTGCTTCAGCCGTCAGTACTCCACCAAGAACAAGCCCGATAATCGAGCCAGCGACAATCATCGCTTGGTTTATTCCCAGAGCCTTACCGCGCTCGTTGATTGGAAACGCATCAGTAAGAAGTGCTCCACTGTTTGCCCAGAGAAGAGCGGAACCTAGTGCCTGCACGATCCTAAATACTACGAGCTCGCTTCCGTTTTGTGAAAGACTGCACAGGAACGAACCTATTGTAAAAACTGCAAAACCAAGATTGTATGTCTTTACCCTCCCGAACATGTCGCCGATTCTTCCGAAATTCAGAATGAAGGTCGACGTCACGAGCATGTAGCTCATGACTATCCAGAGGGCATCGTCGGCACCTGTCCCCGGGAGTTGCTTCAAGATGGTCGGGAGCGATATCAGAACGATTGAACCATCTATGGCTGCCATCAGCGAACCGATCAAGGTGTTGCTGAAAACGGTCCACTTGTAAGCAGGCAATGTTACAGAGTTCTTTTCTAAATTATTTAAGGATTAAATGATTAAAGGTTAAAGCATTTGGTGTCTAGTAGTCGCTGATCTTGCGCTGCTCCAGTTGCTGCCTGATGAGCTCCGAATACTCCACCCAGTATGATTTCCTTATGAGGAAATTCGAGCAAGCAAAATCAAGCGCCTTTGAGAACGTATCGAAACTTCTGTATCTTCCCATGAGGAGGCTCCTTATGCTCTCGCGGACGTTCCACACTCCGACTGGCAGGATATATCCGGGATGAATTTCTCTGAGCATTATGGCACCCGACTGCCTTCGTACGCCAGAAAGATATTCGGAAACGGCAAACCTCGTCGAATAATAGCATCCACCTGGTTTCGCGTACGACTTTCTCCCGTAGTAACCTTCGTTGTCGCCGATCATTTCGGGCTTGGATCCAAACCTGTTCCACGCGGTCCCAGAGTGCCAGGCTTCTATCCATTCATAATTCCATTTTTCAGGTGTCAGTATCGCGACGTACACGTTGTCCAAATTCGTGTAGGTAAAGACTCGGTAATCGTCTAATGTCTCGTAATCTTTTATTTCG
>DATLTL010000137.1:0-3874 GCA_035533635.1 Nitrososphaerales archaeon | reverse complement strand
TGTCTCCTCCCACAATTTCGAAGCGACAATGTCCGATTCAAAGACTAGAAGATCATAAGACGCGTTGAAGCGCCAACAAGTTCTCAACTGTTCATGAAGTATCTTGTTTGTGATTTCAGAAGCGAGCGGGAAGATATCATTATCATGCTCCTCTATCCCTTTGAGTACATATTTTCTTTTTTCGGATAGAGAAAAATCGGTTTCATACTTTTTGTTGACATGTACATAAATATCATCGCCGGCGTAATGATCAAATTTCTTTGTAGTGTTGGTTGCTGAAAACCCAAGATACTTGATTCCAACAATTACATCGGCTACTTGTAGCCCAGAATCATCAACGTAATTCAGTACTTTCACTTCATGATTGGTGAAGCGAAATAGTCGTGCAATTGAATCGCCAAGTGCGACATTCCTCAGGTGCCCCATGTGAAGTGCCTTGTTGGGATTGACTGAAGTGTGCTCCACCAACACGCTGTTGCCGCTTCCCAGATCAATTGCTCCGTATCCTTTCTTGCTTGCTTCCCTTAGCACATCGCTAAAAAGGGAGGTGGATTCTAATCGAACATTTAGGAAACCTGAAGGATGGCCCTCAACGCTTTTCACATAATGTTTCTTCGCTCCAACCTCGCCACGTATCACCTTTGCAATCTCAGCAACTATTGCAGACGGAGCTTTCTTGGCGACCTTGGTGAGTTGGTATCCTGTTCTGAATGAGACATCGCCAAATTCCTTTGATGGTGGAATGTCCCAATCCAAATTCTCTGGGCTTTCGTAACCGAGAGAATCGCAAGCTTGTTTGATTAGGGAACTAGCCTCCGCGACAAAATCTCTGAAACTCAAGCTGAATCGATTCCCTTTTCGGCTTTAGCGTTTCCCAAATTTGTTCATGATGTGAGAAACAGCTTCAACTGATCCACTGCCAATCTCCTCCTTGCAAACATAGCTTGCCTTTGACTTTACTGCTTGAGAAGCGTTTCCTACTGCGGCGCTAAATGCGCATAACTCAAACATAGGTAGGTCAGTTTCGCTATCTCCAATTACTGCAGTTTGCTCGGGTTTCACTCCGAGGAATGTTAGTGCATCTAAGAGCGCAACTGATTTGTTGATTCCTTTCTTGGTCAGATGCAGCGCAAAGTTGCTGTCGTTTATAGTGACCGGGACATTGTTCTCGTTGAGAATCTTCTGACCATGTGAAGCTTCAAAGGTACGTAACAAAACCACTTCGGTCAACCTTGCGCTCACGGGTTTGATCTTGACATCGAAATTCTTGCACAGAACATCGTAAGCTTCGAGGCACTTCGCTTTGTCTCCAAATATTTTCATTTCGGTCGGAGAAGTCATGAGGATTCCACCGTTTTCGCACACAGCTACCTTTGAACATCCGACATATATACCGAGGTAGTACGTATCCCATGGGCCCCTTCCAGATGCCAAAATGACGTGAAACCCGAGTTTTCGAAGCCAACGGATTGAATGGACAGCTTCCAGGAATAGAAGGCCATCCTTGTCGCAAATCGTGCCGTCGATATCAAAGACAAATGCGCGGAGATCCAAATTTTCTCTTTCATTTGATTCGAATTATGTATGAATAACCTTTTCTCGATAATATGGTCTTGATTCCGTTGTCTCCATCTTCGGCATAAGATTATCTGCGTCTTTTTTCGTGACGTACAGAATGCATTAGGGTAGATGAAAAGACACATGCAAGAAAAGGCTTATTTTCTATACGCGCTGAGTTGTACCAATCGAGATTGATGGGCCCGTAGCCTAGCATGGATTAGGGCGTCAGCCTGCGGCTTAAACCATCAAGAGTCAATCTTGGTGCGAAGAACAATGTTTTTCGAAGCAGTTAGCTGGAGGTCGTGGGTTCAAATCCCACCGGGCCCGCTACAATTTTTAACTAATTAGTTCTCTTCATATTGACTTTCAATAATGCCAATAGCCGATTTGCTCTGAGTATGCTTATCAATCTTGACGACATTAAGACCATATCAACAACAGGCAGTCGAGACAGCCTTGAAAGTGAAACGAGGCACAATCAAGGCAGCGACAGGCACTGGAAAGACAATCATCGCAATCGCGTGGTTAAAGTCAATCAATGTGAAATCTCTGATAATCGTTCCAACGCAGGCGCTCATCTACCAATCGTGGGCCCCCAAGCTTCAGGACGCCGGGCTTTTGGATGTCGGACAGTTCTACGCTTATTCAAAACAAGAAGGGTCGACAATGATCACTACGTATTCAAGTGCAATCTCACATCCTGAGCTATTGGAAAAGGCTGAGGCAGTAGTTCTGGACGAAGTGCATCATCTCGGAGCTCAGATTGCCCTCCTCAGATTGCTTCCGAAACTGAAGGAGAAAGAGTACGTATTGGGACTCTCTTCAGTTCCAGAAAGACGCGACGATACACACAAAATGTTCTTGAGAGAATTTCCGATATGCTTCGATCTGAGTCTAGGAGATGCGCTCCGCTCCGGAATCGTTTCTCCGCTAGAAATCATAGAAATTCCTTCTCAGATGACAAACGCTGAGAGTAGCAAGTACGAGGAACAAACAGAGAAAATTCAGAGAGCTTTCAAGTTCTGCGGAGCCAACATCTCAAAATGGATGAGATGCTACGATCCCAATACCAAACAGTTTGTTGGAAGGCAGGGGATGCTAGCCATGAGTCGAAGAAAGAAACTTCTTTCCCAGATTGATAGCAAAAAGGAGAGGATTCTTGAAATAGTTGAGCGCCATCCAAACCAGAGGATCATTCTCTTCGCAGAGTCGGTTCAAGGGATCGAAGAAATCAAAATTTTTCTCAGTGTGCATGGCGTGACGTGCGAAACGTTTCACTCTCGGACAGAGCCTTGGAGACGCATGGAAATATTGGAAGATTGGGGTCGCAAGTATGACGTTCTGCTCTCTTGCAGAGCATTAGAGGAAGGTTTGGATGTGAATGAAGTTGCCGTCGCAATTTTAGTGACAAGCGGGTCAAGCAAACGACAATTCATTCAGAGGATTGGGAGAGTAATCAGGCCAAAGGAAGGCAAAACTGCAAGGTTCTATGTAGTTTACTGTCCTGGGACTGTCGAAGAATCTTATGCCAAAACTATCGCTAAAATCTTGGCCGCTTAATGAATGGCAATACCTTAAGTGAAAGTAAGGAGTATGCTAAGTTAAGATGCCTTACTGCAGATCGTGCGGAAAGGAGCTTCCTCCGGGTGCCACTTATTGTCCAAACTGTGGCGCAAACAACACTGGTGGAGCTCCCGTCAATGAATTCGACCGGATTACCAAGGACAGCCGGACTCAAGAACACTGGATCAGAAGAACCGTTGCCTACATCATAGATTGGGTTGTCGTTTCGGTTGCGACGGCGGTCCTGACCTTAATCGCATATGTTGTAATGGGGATTTCCACAGCCGCCTTTGGAACAAATTTCTTCTTACCTTTTGGAGCTCTGGGCTTTGGAATATTGGGCCTATCGGCACTTCTTTTCCTTCTTTATTTTACAATAATGGAGGGAACCTACAGCAAGACCATTGGAAAAGCCTTCCTCGGACTGCACGTTGCGACGCTAGACAACAAACCTATGAATGTGGAGAAGGCCTTCGTTCGAAACATCAGCAAGATTTACTGGTTGCTACTCCTCCTAGACCTGATTGGAGGATTCTTCTTGAATGTCACGCCTGGTCAGCGATATCTTGACAGTATCTCAAAAACAATAGTGACGTCCTAATCTATTAGCTGAAGAGCGACCTAAAAAGCAGGAAGATGTTGCTCTTTTTCTCGCGTAGTCGCCGCATCGAATAGGCAAACCATTCGGGTCCATAGGGAATGTACTCTCTGACTTTGTATTTTTGGCTTACAAGTTCTGCTTTCAGTTTAT
>DATLTL010000136.1:0-3314 GCA_035533635.1 Nitrososphaerales archaeon | reverse complement strand
TCCGGGGCCGACCGGTTGGAACTGCAACGGCTATCAGCAAGTTGGAAACATAGTAGTGTTCAGCATTTCTTCGCGATACTATGGCTTGGTTATGATATTCTCAGGGTTTGGCGCGATATACGCGGGAAACAGACTTTCTCCATTCAGTCCAAAGGCAAGCTATACGAGGCCCATAACGGTGAGGATCGACGAAGGAATCTGCATATCAAATGCGGTATGCGTTTCTCTTGCGCCGAAAGTCTTTCAGTTAAAAAAACAAGATTCTCCAACCATATTCGCCCCGCTGGCCTATGTGGTTGATCCGAATGGCGCCGATAACGACACGATAATCCAGGCCGCGCAAATGTGCCCTACTGGTGCAATTATTATCGAAGACGCCGAAACTGGAGAGAGGATACATCCTCAGTTACCCAAAAAATAAAGTAGTAGACCGTACTTTCTTCTAAGATGAAAAGTTGCTCTCAGAAGAACGCTGGGAGGTATCTTAGTTCCGAGACTGTTGACGCTAATCCGCCTTCAATTGGTATCTTGGTGCCGCAAGTGTTGCACCTGTTGTTTTTGTCAAGGTTCCACTCTAAAATCTCGTAGCCGTATCTCTTTACTGCAATATCCTTGCAGCCGTGGCAATATGTGTGCTCTAGTTTGTGCCCAGGAACGTTGCCAAGGTAAACGTATTCCAAACCTTCTTCCTTTGCTACTTTGTGATGAGCTTCGAGCGTCGCTATCGGGGTGGCCGGGAATTCCATCATCTTGTAGTCCGGATGGAATCTCAGGAAATGTATCGGCATTTCCGGACCCAAGTTTTCATAGACCCATCTTGACAATTTCCTTGCTTCCTGTAGATCGTCTCCAACCTGTGGAATCACGAGGTCGGTTATCTCGATGTGGATCTTGGTCTTGTTTTTGATCTCGATAAGCGATTGGAATATCGGTTCTGCTCCGGGAATGCTGATGTACTTTCGCACGAATCCTTTTTCCGCGTTTCCCTTAAAATCAACGGTGATGCAGTCAAGGAATTGCGACATCATCTTCACGCTTTCCGGAGTCGCATACCCATTTGAAACGAATACGTTGAACAAACCCTTCTTGTGAGCCTCAATTCCAATATCTCTCGCGTACTCGATGAAAATTGTCGGCTCGTTGTACGTATAGGCAATTCCCTGGCAACCCTGGGCCAGAGCGAGTCTTGGAACGTCCGATGGCTCGATGTCCATGCCCTCGACTTTTCTTCGCTGTGAAATTTCGTAGTTCTGACAATTAGAGACCGCAAAAAAAGAAGCGGTGTAAGTATGATCTTCTGCTACTTGTATATTATAGACGAAGCCACCGTATGCTTCTCTTTCGACTTTTCGAATTGGTATCAAGATATAGTTTTCAGTGACTACCGCAAGATTGGCCAGCTCTTCCCAACCTACTCCGCCGGGGTTGAAATTGCAGGACTTCACCAACATACGAATGATATTATCTTTGGACTTGTTCACAGTTCTTCCCATGAGGGAAATGGTTCCTGAAGACGATGAAACATAGACTCTAGGCATGCTTTCGAGTCTCAGAAGACAGTAAGCTATTCCTAGCGTCAAATCCCGCGAGACCGATGAAGAACCAACTACTCCATAATTCGGCCGACTCGTAAGCGTGTAGTATCCATCCCCGACAAGGTAGCCGGAGACAAATGCTTGAATGATTTTGTCGTCGCCGGAGAGCAGGATCTGCGAAGGCACTTTCTTTGTGTAACAGTTCCATCCAGCCAAACCTTTGAAAGCTTTTGCAAGTGTGGAGTTCCCCACTTGCACCCGAGTAACTGATCCTTGGGTAATCAGATTGCCTCGCTCCAAGAATAGTTCGTTAAGAATGTTCTGTGTTTTAGCAATCAAATTGGTCTCGTGTTTTCCGAACGAAAAAGTAAGAACGCAAGAATTCGGACGATTTGGACTTTCGATCACGCTTCCCTCTGCACAATAAATACCAAACAACCATGCGAGTCGCTCATCAAGTTTTAAGATCCTTGGGATTCCGCTATGTTTGGCTCTCGGAAGCTTTATCGATTCGCCGGTCTCAGGTACAGAAAAGACAGAGTAGCCCTCAACAAAGGCGTCCTCTCCTCGCTGTTTGTATCTTTTTGATAAAGTGTACGCGTACCCACGACTGATTGGGTATTTTCGGGCGATTTCAGGATTCGTCAAGCCATTTTTCAAATCATTTACGATATTCTTCCTGAGCTCAAGCGAGTTTTTTTGATTGGATAGTTTGTAATCATTCACTTTAGTTTCCATAATTGCTTCGGCAAAATCAATGTTCGATTTTTCGGGGGATGAGACGAGCTTCGGAACCGCAAGAAAGTAGCCCTTCGTAAGAACATCGGCGCTCATCATTTCAGGAGGAGAATCTGCATTTTTAGTCGCGAGAATCTTGTGGTTTGGAGTGCACCTGATTTTGGGAAGATAATATGGAGTAAGCGAGATCATTTCTCCTTCGTAAGGGTGGCGGAACACTGCCTCGATGTTTTCAAGCCGTCCTTTATGAGTCACAGCTCTAATGTTGGGAGGTTTCGCGATAGCCTCTAGTCCGTCATTTTCGACGATGGGGCCAGATTCAAAAAGATCCCTGATCGTTACAATTCCTTTGTCTGTCACTATTGGTGTATCAAAGCTAAAGCAGTATTTGCAACTCCATGAACAACCGCTGGTTGATACCGAGAAGATTTTCGTGCCCGGATGATAATGTGTAACTGGCTTTTTCTCTATCGGATCTATATGACCTGTGAATAGTTTACCGTAAGCTAGAAGCTGCAATTTTCCTCCGATGTTTTGCCTGATACCGCAGAACCCGGTCTGGCTCTCACCAAGCTGGCAGTTTCTGGCGCATGCTAAGCACTTTACCTTCCCGCCAGCCAGTGGAACATGCAGCTCTGCTTCTTTCATTGTAACAACGCAACCGAGTAGCTTATGAAATTGTTCGTGCAAGGAAATAAGTGTTTAAGCAGTATATCCAGCTCATTATCACTGATGAGTCAGTTTGTTCCAACAATGAATGGGGAGGAAATTGTCAGCCTACTAGACGCGCAATACCCGAGGATCAAAACACCGCTAGGTCATAAGGGTGCTTTCCAGCTCCTGATTGCAACCATTTTGTCCGCGCAGTGCACGGACGCTCGGGTGAATAAAGTCACTCCAGTCTTGTTCAACAGATTCCCAGATGCAAAAAGCATGGCGAAGGCGGGCACAAGAGAACTGGAGGGCATCATTAGATCTACGGGTTTTTACCATGTAAAAGCGAAACGACTCAAAGAGGTATCCAGAAAAATACTGAAAGAT
>DATLTL010000135.1:0-4811 GCA_035533635.1 Nitrososphaerales archaeon | reverse complement strand
GGAGGAGTGTTCAGAGTCTGCAACAACTGTTCAAAGCTAGGGACTCCGGCGCGAGTTCCAAAGCCGGTTGCGACAAGGAGCGCTCATGCTTTTGGCGGTGGTAATGCATCCAGACAAACTTCAAGGAATAATCCCCCACCGCCTTCTCCAGGATTCTCCTACGACTCAGAAGAGATGATGCTCAGGGAGGATTTCAACACGACGATCAAGAGCGCGCGAGAAAGCTTGGGAATCACTCAGGAGGAACTCGGAAGAAAAATCAACGAGAAACCTTCCATGATTGGCCACTTGGAGGTGGGCTCTATGAAACCAGACGATCTTCTCGCGAGAAAATTAGAGCATTTCTTGAAAATCCATCTCTTCGTTCCGATAGAGGACGAAATGTCGTCGGGCACTCAATGAGTATTGAAAACGAAATTTAAGATGAAACAGCGTTCGACTCGCGGCAAACTTTCCTATGACGTAACGGTGCTTCGGCTGGGGCACAGGCTGGTCCGGGATGAGCGCATGAGCACTCACATCGGCTTGGTTTCACGATCTTTTGGTGCAAGGGAGCTCGTCCTGACTGGTGCCGATGACCACACGATCGACTCGATAAGCCGGGTCAGCAAACGTTGGGGCGGGGATTTTGTTGTTAGATATTGCAGGAATTGGAGAGAATTCGTTCGAAATTGGAATGGTACAATTGTTCACCTAACGATGTATGGAGAATTGCTTGACGACTCACTTCCAAAAATACGGTATGAAACCACAAAGAGCAAGATCAAAAACCTGCTGGTGGTGGTGGGCGCAGAAAAAGTTCCACGCGAAATTTACAATATTGCGAACTATAATGTCGCAGTTGGGAGCCAGCCCCATAGCGAAGTGGCTGCTCTGGCTGTATTCCTTGATAGGCTTTTTATGGGAGAAGAGCTCTATAGTACATTTGTCAAAGCGAAATTGAGAATTGAACCTAGTTCAAGAGGGAAAAAGGTAGAAACGATAAATGAAAATTGAATACGAAGATTCTTTTGTAAAGATCGCAAGTCTACTCGGCGGCGAGGATTACGTGAAGGTCGCTCGGGCGTTGCTAAACAATGAAAATGCAACAGATGAAGAAATCGCGAGCGCTACAGGTCTCAAAATAAATTCTGTAAGAAAAGCGCTATATGACCTGTTTGGAAGATCGCTTATTTCTGGCATCAGGGTCAGAGATCTAAAAAGAGGTTGGTTCGTTTACAGGTGGAAGGCACAGCGCGATCAGGTAGACGGGTTCATCGAATCGCAAAAGAAGAAAGCCCTAGATAGGCTCAATCAAAGGCTAGATTATGAAAAGGAACATGAGTTTTACAGTTGTGACACTCCAACTTGCAAGAAGCTGACTTTTGAGGAGGCCATGGAAGCCTTCTTCAAGTGTCCGACCTGCGGCAAGAACTTGAATCTCGTCGACAATTCTGAATTCAAACTAGCATTGGAGTGGAAGATCAAACAAATGCAGCAGGAAAATCCGCTGCACTGAGATAATTAAGAACGATTCTGTAATACCTTTAATATCCGAACTAGGACCTTCTCTCGAAAGAAGCCCGGGAAAATAGGTAGTGCAGGCAAATGGCAAATCCGTTTTACAAGCGCGACGTTTTGTCAATGAAAGATTTCCAACGCGATGAACTCGAACTACTATTTTCAACTGCGGACAAACTGCTGGAGATGAAGTACCGCGAAAAGGTCGCGCTAGGAGAGGGTAGAATTTTAGGAATAATGTTCTTCGAGCCGAGTACTAGAACACGTCTGAGTTTTGAATCTGCAATGGCATCCATCGGCGGAATTTCCGTGGGCTTTAGCGAAACAAGAACCACATCGATCGAAAAAGGCGAATCTCTTGCGGACACTGTGAGAGTCGTGGAAGCAAATTCCGATGTCTTGGTCCTGAGACACTCGAACGAAGGCGCTGCCAGATTTGCCGCCGAGATCGCAGACAAGCCTGTAGTCAGCGGCGGTACTGGGACGGAAGAGCATCCCACGCAGGCGATGCTCGATCTGTACACGATACTGAAGGAGAAAAAGAAGATTGACGGATTAAGAATCGGGATCGTCGGGGATCTGAAGTACGGACGAACTGTCTACTCTTTGATCTACGGGCTCGCAAAATATGATGTAAAGATTGATCTCGTCGCCCCCGAAGGTTTGAAGATAAGAAAGGAGGCGACGCACGACCTGGGGAAGATACCCGGCAAGTCAAAGACGGTCGAGATGACAGAGCATGAAAATCTGCACGATCTTTTGCCCGAGCTCGATGTTCTCTACGTGACGCGAATCCAGAGAGAAAGGTTTCCCGATGAGCAGGAATATGAGGAGATTAGGGGTTCTTACTTTATTGACGCTGAACGCGTAAAGTCCATGAAGAAGGATTCAATAATTCTGCATCCTCTGCCCAGGAACGACGAAATAAAGCCGGATGTTGATCCCCTGTCGCAAGCTAGGTACTTCAAACAAATGCAGTACGGACGGATAGTCAGAGCTTCTCTGCTATCCCTGATCCTGAATCCCTAGTTGCACTTGCTGTATCCGCAAGATTGGCAGCGATAGCAGCCGTTCTCGAAAACTATCCCGTTTTCTCCGCAATCCGGGCAGTGTTTGAGCTCCTGCTCCTTTTCGAGTGTAGTCCCTGTCAAACTTGCGAGAGCCTTCGCGACAGCGTCGGGAACCGAAAGGAGTTGCTGACCGTTATCCCAAGACACGTCTCTGCCCTGGATTCCCTTGAGCGTCTGAATGACTTCCTGGATCTTGCCGCCGTGCTGCAAGTAAAGGCTGATCAACCTTCCGATGGCTTCCGCGTCGGCCTTTTCGTCTCCGCCGGATTTGCCTAACGTGACGAAAGTTTCTCTAATGATGTCGTCCCCGTTCTTGTTAGCCGTGACATACAAGCTTGCTTGCGGGAGCTTCATTTTGACAGTTTGTCCCGTAAGCACCTTCGGTCTTTCGAATTTGTGCTGCTTTGCGCTTGCTCCGCTCTTCTGGCTAGCAGCTTCTTCGTTTGTAAGAAGTATCCCTTCCCTCGCGCCTTCACGGTATACAGTAATTCCTTTGCACCCTACTCTCCAGGCTTGGAAGTAGATGTCTTTCACGTCCTGAACAGTAGCTTCCTTCGGAATGTTCACTGTGCTGGAAATGCTCGAATCAATATGTTTCTGGATAGTTCCCTGCATCTGCACTCTGAACTCCGCCTTTATGTTATGGGCGGTCACGAAAATATCCGGCAGTTCAGACTCGCTCTTTAGTCCGAATCTCTTCATGTAATCTTGGACCAGTGGGTGGTAGACCTTGAACTCTCCGCCTGTAAGAGATTTTGACCTGCGGACGTAGCTTAGCGCGAAAATTGGTTCGATTCCAGAAGTGGTTCCGGCAATGATTGCGCCGCTACCTACTGGCGGGACAGTCAGTACGCAGGAATTCCTGACACCCTGCGCAGCAATCTTTTGCTTGACCGTGCCGTCAAGCCTTTGGATAAATGGCCTCGCAAGGTGCTTCTCCGCAATGAATGCTGGAGCTGGACCTTTTTCCGTAGCGAGGTTGCAGCTTTCGTCGTAGCAGATGTTCTTTACTCGGTCGTACATTCTGTCAATGAACTTCACTGACTGCGGCGAATCATACTTCATGTTGAGTTTGATCAACATGTCAGCGAGACCGGTAAACCCGACGCCGATTCTCCTTGACCACATTGAGGCTTTCTTTTGTTCACGCAGCGGATGTTTGTCTGCGTTGTAATCGAGCACATTGTCAAGAAAACGCGTAGAATAACGCAGAGCCTTTTCGAGATTTCTCCAGTCGAGTCTTGCTCTTTCTGAGAATTCATCAACGACGAATGCCGAGAGGTTTACGTTTCCGAGGCAGCAGCAACCATAGTCTTCAAGGCATTGCTCCGAGCAAGGGTTGAACCCATGTACCTCCATTCCATTGTATTCGGTAGGCGACTCGTTCTTTACGTTGTCCCAGAATATGATTCCCGGTTCTGCAGAAGCCCATGCAGAGCGAACAAGTTTGTCCCATAATTCTCTTGCTTTTACCACTCTTCTGATGTCAGATTTGTCATTCCTGAACTCGAGAGTGAAGTTGTCGTCCTTTTCCACAGCCTGCATGAATTTGTCAGTGATGCAGACGCTAATGTTAGCATGATTGACTTTGCTCAGGTCGCGCTTTACGTCGATGAAGTCGACAACATCCGGATGGTCAACATGAATCGTAATCATTAGCGCCCCGCGTCTTCCGGCTTGACCAATTGTACCAGTAGTGATTGAGAAGAGCTCCATGAAGGAAACGGAACCTGTTGACACTACTGCCGAGTTGTTCACCGGCGAGCCTTTAGGTCTGAGGATCGAAATATCAGTGCCGACTCCGCCACCATAGGAATAAGTCCTGCCGGCTTCCTTGCAAAAATCAAAGATGTCTTCGAGCGAATCGGACTTGATCGGGAGGTAGTAGCAATTCAAAAGCGTCGAGCGTCTTGGCTGACCGGCTCCAAACATGATCCTGCCTCCTGGCACGAACCTAAAATTCTCCAGTAACCAGTAGAACTTTTTCGCCCATTCGGCTTTCTTCTCATCGGTTGCTTCAACGGACGCCAACTCCCTCGCAACTCTAGCCCACATGTCGATCGGGGTCTGCTCTACGACGCGGCCGTTGATGTCCTTCAATGCGTATTTTTCATAAAATACCCTCGCCCTGAGTTCGTCAGCGTTGAAAAACTCCAAAGTCTCCTTCGGCAGCTCAATCGGGGTCGAAATCTGCTCCAGTTCCCCTGCATACTCTGACGTACTCTCGACGTCATCAACTCT
>DATLTL010000134.1:0-3263 GCA_035533635.1 Nitrososphaerales archaeon | reverse complement strand
GATCCGGGAAAGCAAGCAAAAATTGACGAAGATTTTACTCCGATAATCGAGCAAGACGGTATCGACCAGGATGTATCTTTCCTGAGCGGTGGAGAAAAGACGAGCGTTGCACTCGCGTATCGCCTCGCGCTAAACAACATTGTTAGAAAAGTCTCGACAGGTATGGCATCCAACATGCTGATCTTGGACGAGCCAACCGATGGGTTCAGCAAAGAGCAGCTTGGAAGGGTCAGAGAAATCCTAGATGAACTACAATGCCCTCAGATAATCCTCGTGTCACATGAGAAGGAACTGGAGAGCTTCGCAGACCAAATCTACAGGGTTAGCAAGACCGACGGCTTGTCAACCATAACAGTAGGAAAATAACCTATTCAAAGATACTTTTCAGAATCTCGCTGGAAATATTTGCACCAGAAACAATAGCTGCCGATCTTTCCTTCTTGCCAGTTTCTCGCCGAGTTCGAAGTAAACCAGCAAGTGCGGCCGCCCCTGATGGCTCCGCCAAGACGTGTTCTTTCTTCAACAATTGAGCGGTAGCACTGATAATTTCTTCATCATTTACGAGTACAATGTCGTCAACTAATCGCTTTACGAATGAGAATGTAATGTCTCCGGGTTTCCTTACAGACAGACCATCAGCGATTGTGTGACTTTCTTCTATGCTTGAGAGCGTTCCATTTTTCCAAGATCTGTACATCGATGGTGAACCTTCTGGCTGGACGCCAATTACACGAACATGATTGGATTTCAGTTTGACCGCGCTCGCTATGCCAGAGATCAACCCTCCGCCGCCGATGGGAACAAATACGCTCTGAATCTCTGGCACGTCCTCCATAAGCTCTAGACCACACGTCCCCTGACCTGCGATTATCTCGAAATCGTTGAAAGGCTGGATGAATGTCAGACCTTCTGAATTCTGTATCTCGATTGCCTTTTTCATGCGCTCATCTTGCTGTTTACCGAAGAATATGGTCCGCGCTCCGAGCGATTCAATCATTTCTCTCTTTTCCGGCACAACATTTTCTGGCAAAACTATTGTGGCATTGATTTTCATCTTGTGAGCCACATATGCCACAGCGAGCCCGTGATTTCCGGACGAAGCTGTTATCACACCTTGCCTCATTTGATCATTGGTCAACGACAAGATCTTGTTTGCGGCTCCACGAATTTTGAACGACCTGACTGGCTGAAAGCATTCCATCTTGAGCCAGACTGATTCTTCAGAAAAAGCTCTGTAGGTAGGGGTTCGGTGAGCGTAACCATGGATTCTGGCTTCCGCCTTTGTTATGTCTTCAATTGAAATAGAGGAGCTCATTGTACCCACGACCTAAAGTTAATGATTGTATAAATGCCATTGCGCACTAAAACAATTATCATTCTGCAGTCAACCTGAGAGGATAAGTATTGGGCATTGAAAGGCGAAAATGAAGCATAATGGTTAGGTTGATGAAGAAACCCAAGCGTGATAGTCGTCGGTCATTAAGAAAACTTCTGCAAGGTAAGGATCCTATTCTCGTCCCAGGAGCTTATGACGCAATGAGTGCTCTTTTGATACAGGACGCCGGATTTGACGTCGTGTTCATGACTGGCTTTGGAACTTCTGCGTCTCAGTTAGGTCAGCCAGATGTTGGCCTCTTGACGATGCCTGAGATGCTATTGAATGCTAAACGGATCGTTCAGGCTGTTGACGTTCCAGTTATCGCCGACGGAGATACTGGATACGGCAATCCTCTCAATGTAATTCGGACGGTCACAGAGTACGAAGGTGCTGGAGTCTCTGCAATCCAATTGGAAGATCAAGTTTCACCAAAAAAATGCGGACATATGGAGGGGAAACAGGTGATTCCAGCTGAAGAGATGGCAAAGAAGATCAGCGCCGCTGTTGACGCAAGAATTTCAGATGATTTCATGATAATTGCACGAACAGATGCCAGAGCCGTCGAGGGGATTGATGCAGCCATTGAACGAGTCGGAATCTACAAGAAAGCGGGAGCAGACATTCTGTTCGTTGAGGCGCCGCAAAGTGTCGCTGAAATAAGGAAAATTGGAGCCGCATTTTCTGGAACGCCTCTTCTGTTCAATTGGCTCGAGGGAGGTAAGACGCCGCCCGTGAGTTATGATTTCTTGCGCACCAACGGATTCAAAATAATCTTCTTTCCCCTCTGCACAATTTTTGCAGCTAACAAGGCGATAAGAGAAATGCTTGCCGGGATAAAGAAAAACGGCACGCCCGAGAAAGTCATGAACATGTTTCCAACATTCGATGAATTCACTGATATTGTAGGATTGCCGCAGATAAAGCAGCTCGAGAAACGCTACAAAACCTTAGAGTAGTATTGGGGGACTAGTTCTATCAATTCTTTATTGAGCTAGAACCAAACTTCTTGATTGCGGCTTCGCAGATTGGGTCCGGAGTCACGTGCAATGGAAGAGCGAACATTACCGTTTGGCCGCCTAGTGGCATTGTAATCAGCCGGTATTTGTCGGTCACGATCACGGTGAATCTTACGTTTCCAAGATCCTTTGGCAACGCCTGCGAAAGTCCCTGGATTGCGAGCGCCTTGACGGTAACAGAAAAATTCGCTGGAAGTTTTGCTTCCTTTCCTCCTTCAGATTCTCCATAGCTCATGATCCTCCCAGCATCATCGAGGATTGCGCACCTCAAAATTTCTGGATTCAGATCTAGAATGTCGACTGCTTCCAATCTAGAAACAGCAAACAACTTTCGTATCGCGTATTAAATCTTGAATATAACAAAATCCATCAAACAAAATTTCTACTAGGAACACCCAAGTTAGAAGAGGGATCCTAAAGATAGCCCTCGTCCTCATTCATGAACGGCAAAAGTTTCTTCAGTCGTTCGTGGTTAGCTAATCCTTCGTTCCATCTATCGACTTCCTGCTTATTGTCGGATTCATTTTCCAATTGATACAATTTTCTCTTCCTTCACCTCTTTACGATTGAATCTAGCTGCAAAATTGTGCATAAATGTTTTCAATAGATACTAAATAGGAATAATGTTGATATATTGACTGTATACATACTCAATATAGATATGCTAAATATATGGAGTAATCAGAAATTCTGGCGAAATATTGAGAGTAGATTAATTTGAACACAGAAGAAATTATTCAACAAGATAGTCAACCCAAAGCACTCCCGGGCGAAACCCGCAGAGTTCAGCTAACTGGTGGTTCAACATTGGTGGTTTCTCTACCTAGCGACTGGGCGAAAGGAGTGGGTCTCAAAGCAAAAGACGAGGT
>DATLTL010000133.1:0-4085 GCA_035533635.1 Nitrososphaerales archaeon | reverse complement strand
AGATCTAGCCGCATGGGAAATCCGGTTCCCAATCCGAGCATTATCCGACCGTTGCTCGACTCTTGCAACGTTGCTGCGGTCATTGCCAGAAGTACGGGATGTCTTATGTAAGGTGATAAGCAGGCGACGCCGATCCTGATTTTCTTTGTTGCTTGAGCGGCGGCACTGAGATAGGACACTGCATCCCGCCCGAACGAATGCTCGTGCATCCAGAAACTGTCAAACCCCAGTTCTTCGGCCATAGTGGCGTAATTTGTGATCTCGGGAACCGGCAGGTCTGCATTGAATCCCGCACCAATTCTCATGGGAAATTACCACTATGAAGAGGTAATTTAAGCGTTCAAAAAGGAGATCCGCGATCTGGCAAGATTCTAAATAGTGATCAGGTCAACTAGGTCTTTCGGAACCTGTTCCTACTCAAAAGACCTGATCTTGAGAAAGTACATCTGATAGCTATTAGTAGGCCCCTCCTATCGGGGGTCTCCTATTGTTTTCATTGACTATTTTCATCGAAACAATTGAGCGTTTACAAATATTGTATCGAGCTTTTCTTCGCCGGAATCTGTGGAGTACACAAACTGTCTGAGTGGATCTTTGTACCCTCCAGTACCTCACAGCTTATATCAATTCATACACTATCCGATGACCAAATTGTCATTGGACCAGAAATCCGACGAGCTCTTGGTTCAGCGCGATAGAAAGCGGAAGGCAAGAAAGAAGAGTAGAGGCCCATATCGCAAGTCTGTCAGTCTGCCGAAAAAGAAAGACTAGAGCTGCCTGCTGGCTATCATGTCAATCTCTACTTTCGCGTTTCTCGGAAGCCCCGAGACCTGGACAGTCGAGCGTGCAGGCGGAGTCTCGTTGAAGAATGCCTCGTACGCCTTGTTGAAGGCAGGGAAATCTTTCAAATCTGACAGGAACACCGTGCACTTTAGGGCACGCGATAGTCCTGATCCGGCAGCCGAAAGCACCGCTTGCAGGTTCTTCATGACCTGCTCGGTCTGACCTTCAATCGTTGTAGCCTCTATGTTGCCCGTCTTTGGGTTTATTGGAATCTGTCCTGAGAGAAATACAAGATCCTTGTAGGAAATAGCCTGAGAGTATGGTCCTATGGCATCCGGCGCGTCCTGAGATTTTATCGATTCCATAATCCCAGTAGAAACTTACGCATCAATTAACTATTACGCAGGGCAAACTTATCGATTTTTCCGCGTGGAGATCAAAATGATCGCGACACCCGCAATCCCGATTGCTATGACCAAGGCAATAATAGCGCCATCTTCGCCCGAAATCTGAAGAGTAGCCGACTTGAAGATCCCCAAGAGACCCATCATCATGTGCGTTTCCCGCATCATCTTGAAAGGCGCATAGGTTAAACTTTGCGTCTCTTGAAAGGAATGATGATTTCTTTCATTTTGATCTAGAGCTCGTGCCCTAGATCTTCATTGCCAGCGAAGCTGTGGCGAACCTTTTGAGATTGCTTTTACCGTCTTCGTTGTTCTTCTTCGCAGCTCGTCTGGCGAGAGGAATCCGGCGACTATCTTTCCCCTCCTGATTAGCGGCCGCAGGAGAGGTTTGTAGTTGCCATTTGGAGGTCTGGAGCTCAGTGTAACGACATCGGTGAAAGTGGAGGGATCTCTGTAAACATTCTTTGTCCCCGCTAGATCCCCGCGTTTTGACCGCAAGATTTCGTTGCCCCTGTCATCCTCTACCGCAACAATCTTTCCTCCAAAATCAATTACCGAAGCAGTCGAGATGCTAGTTCCGATTCCAAATCCATCGACCCAGCGGTTCAAATCTAGCACTTCTTGCTCGTCCAAACCACCAGAAACGAAAATCTTTACCCTTTCTCCCCCTCTTATTTTGAGCTCCCAACGAACTTCTTGCACAATTTTCTTGAGATCACCTCGTCTGGAAGAAGGAGTGTCCAGTCGAACGCCGTATAGATCTTCTCCAAGCGCTTCTAACGCCTTTATGGCTGCAACTTTTTCATCGCTGAAAGTGTCCACCAGAGCAATCCTCGGAACTGTTTTTGGCAACGCCTTGTTGAAGATCTTCCATGCCCTAACTTCGTCACCAATGCACAAAATGAAAGCGTGAGGCATAGTTCCGCTCGGCTGTTTCTTTAGGAGCTTCGCACCCAATACGTTCGAAACGCTTTCGATCCCTCCGATGAACGAGCTTCTCTCTATCATCGCTGAAAGTGCAGGGTGAGCTCGCCTTGTGCCGAAAGACATCACGGGCTTACCCTGCGCGGCAAGTACCATCCTTGCAGACTTGGTGCAGATGCCACTCGACTGACAGAGGAATCCCAAGATTGGATTCTCGTACTTGGCAAAATCTCGGTAGCGACCGCGTATCCTTAGCACTGGCTCGTAGATTGCAAGATTCGGGTCTGTAAGAAAAACCTGCCCTTCATCCATTGAATCAACGTCGATAGGTAAACCCTCGAGAAGCTTGGCTACTTCGTAGATTCCGCAGACTACAGCCCAATTGGACGCAAACGGCGTTTTCCTGGTGTAGACCTCCATGGTGACCTTTGGATTTTGATTGGCGTACTCTAGAGCTTCAGTTCCGTAGTTGAAGTAAACATCAGTCGTAGCGGCTTCTTTTATCTCACGCTCGGTCGGTATCCAGAACAATCTGTCGTCCAAGTCGCGAGATTTATCTCTCATAATTCAAAGGCCTCGATTAGATTGGACTACATTCACACCGTGAATCTTCATTTAAGCAGATACCTTACTTCTGAAACTGATCCAACGGGAAAGGAAATAAAGGGTCTAAAACCAAAAGGATTGAAGAGGAATTGGATAATGAGCACTAGTATTGGTCCTGATTCTCAGGCCAAAGTTTTTGGTGGAGTAATCTATGAATGTGTGAGATGTGGTACGAAAGTCAGCGCGGATGAACTCGCACAGCTTCCGGAAATAAAGTGTATTTGCGGTTATCGAGTTCTCAAAAAGGCAAGACCGCCAGTTGTTAAACAAGTAAAGGCAATCTAGGTCCTGTATTCAGCGGATCTAATTCGTTGATCAACGTATCTCGAAACACTCCCTAACACCTGGTTTTATTCCTCAAAATTGGATGCATTAGCTCAGATGAAAAGCAATTCGCCCGTGGGAATAGAGGGCTACGGCGCGTACATTCCAACACACAGACTTCCGACAACGGAAATAGCTAGAGTCTGGCATGGCGGTGGAGCTGGTCCCAATAAAGAGAAAGCTGTGGCTTCCATGGACGAAGATACCACTACTATGGCAGTCGAAGCATCAAGAATAGCCGCCCTAATGGCAGGTGTCAGTGAAGAGCTCGGTGCCGTCTTTGTAGGAACTGAGTCTAAGGTATATGCGGTAAAACCTACTAGTACCATTGTTGCCCAAGCGCTAGGTTGCCACAACATACTCGCCGCTGATTTCGAGTTTGCCTGCAAGGCGGGGACTGAGGCAATCCAAGTGTTGACCGGGCTCGTGGGCTCAGGCATGATTCGTCACGGTTTGGCTGCTGCTGTGGATACAGCGCAGGGAAGACCTGGAGACGATTTGGAATATACTGCAAGTAGTGGGGGCGCAGCGTATGTAATCGGCCACGCGGATCAGCACACACTTGCAAAGATCCTGGGCAGTGTTTCCTATGTCTCTGATACAGGAGATTTTTGGCGCAGGCAAGGAGAAAAGTATCCAAGGCACCTTTCAAGATTTACTGGAGAGCCCGCCTATTTTCATCACATCGAGACTGCTGTAAGAAATTTGTTTTCGGAGTTCGGGGTCAAACCTTCAGATTTTCAACATGCAGTCTTTCATCAACCCAATCCAAGATTCCCCGTCGAGGCTGCAACGAGGCTTGGTTTCACGATGAAGCAAATTGAAGTCGGGCTGCTTAATCCACTGATAGGCAATACATATTCGGCGAGTTCTCCTCTGGGATTGGCTGCGGTCTTGGACATCGCAAAACCTGGTGACAAGATTCTCTTGGCGTCGTTTGGTTCTGGGGCGGGAAGTGACGCATTTATAATCGAAGCACAGGAAAATCTGCCAAACAAACGGAAACTAGGGGTTCCGGTTCGAGAACTCATAGAGAATGCCACT
>DATLTL010000132.1:0-7528 GCA_035533635.1 Nitrososphaerales archaeon | reverse complement strand
AGGAACGAGGAGAAAAAGTTCAACTCTGCCCCTCAGTCGATTTGAAATGGAATGAGTCTGGTGGGTTTTCTTCAGGATCGTCTATTGTGCGATTTCCATTGCTAATGCATGCTTTCTCGAAGCAAATTGAGTTCGAAAAGAATAATATTTCTAACTTCGATCCAGATATTGTCGTATGTGATTCAAGACTTTCAGCAGTTTTTGCAGCTCGGTTGAAGTCGACTCCGGTCGTGACAATTCTCAATCAGTTCAAAATTCTCTTCCCGCCTAGATTCAGAGGTGGTCTGGGTTCAAGGCTGTTAGAAAGAATCTCGGGCAATATGTTGGGACTTTTTTGGTCACTAAGCGATGAAATTCTCATGCCAGACCTTCCGCCGCCATATACAATCAGCGAGGCTAACGTAACCGGTAGCGATGTTGCGAACAGACTACGCTATGTAGGCTTCATGTCCCCCAAAACGATCGTTTCTGAAGATCGAATATGGAAGGCGAGGGCAAGTTTAGAATTAAGCAATCGACCGCTTGTCCTCATTCAAATAAGTGGTCCCAGAGCAACTAAAACACGCCTGACTGAAGTGGCGATGGAATCCGCAGATCAACTATCGAAGAACTGCAACGTTGTAATATCAATGGGCCAACCAAATGGCTCAATCGAACCAAGAAAGTTTGCGAACAATTCCTGGCTTTACGAATGGTGCCCGATTAAAGACGAGTTGTTTGTACTTTCTGATATTATCGTTGCAAGAGCAGGTCACACAACGATAAGTCAGTGTGTGGAATTGGGCAAGCCCGCCGTTTATGTTCCCATTTCTAATCATTCAGAACAGATATGGAACGCGGAAAAATGCCAAAAACTAGGGATAGGAGTTGAGCTAAAGTCTGAAGATCTCAGTGCAATAAATCTTGTTGGGGCGGTTGAGGGATGCCTGAATGATTCCAGATACGCAGAAAATGTGCAGAAATTGAAATTGGTTTCAGATCGATATAACGGAACTCAAACCGCTGCCCGAATCATCCGCTCCTACCTCTAACGAAGAATTCAAAAGCACGTCAGAACAAATTTGCAGAGGTAACAACGCTGAGACACTATGACCGAACAGCCAATGAGACCGAGAGCAAGATCACATACGGTCAAAGACGTATTCAACCAACCGCAAGGTACGACTCTAACCATAATGGGTTGGATTGCTACGAAGAGTTCGATTGGAGGTATCAAGTTCGCTACGATTCGAGATGGTACAGGCTATGTTCAAGTCGCATGCAAGAAAGATAGAGTTAATCCGAAATCTTTCGCCGACTTTGAATCCGCAACCAGAGAATCAGCAGTTGCAGTTACGGGCTCAGTCAGAGACGACCAAAGGGCACCTGGAGGCAAGGAGATTTCCGTCAGTGATTTCTGGATTCTAGCTCCAGCAGACGAATGGCCTATCACGAAGAGTTCAGTAAAGTCTGGCTCGTATCTTTACGACAAGAGACACCTAGCGATCAGAGGAAGAAAAACCTCTGCGGTCCTCCGTATAAGATCTGAGATAATTTATGCGGCATTTGATTATTTCGTGAACAATGGCTTTACTTTGATTTCTGCCCCGTCCATCGTGCAAAATGCAGTAGAAGGAGGCGCCACACTTTTTGAGATTAACTACTTCAACAAGAAAGCGTACCTAAGCCAGAGCGCTCAGCTCTATGAAGAAGCTGCAATCGCAGCATTTGGGAAGGTATTCATATTCCAACCAGCATTTAGGGCAGAGAAGTCGAAAACAAACAAGCACCTGACTGAATTCTGGATGATTGAGGCCGAGCAAGCCTTTGTCAATCAAGAGGATAATCTTAAGCTTCAAGAGGGTCTCGTTAAAGCAATGGCGCAGAGAGTAGTGAATAATAGATCTGAAGATCTGAGTACTCTTGGAAGGAAATTCAAATTCCCTGAGATTCCGTTTCCAAGACTCACGTATGATGAGGCACGGGAGATTTCGATCAAAGGAGGAGTTTCGTTCGAATGGGGGGAAGACCTTCCAACCGAAGGCGAGAGGCTTGTCTCAAAGCAATTCGAAGTTCCATTTTTTATAACGGGATATCCTCTTTCAGCACGATCATTTTACCACCTAACTGAGGAGAATAACGAGAAGGTAACACGATCCGCTGATATGATCGCACCAGAGGGCTACGGAGAGATTGCCACCGGCGGTCAAAGAATTCACGATTACGATCAACTGATGAAAAGAATCGCGGAGCAAGACCTTCCGACCGAGTCGTTTGAATGGTATCTAGAGTTGAGAAAGTATGGAATGCCTGAACATGCTGGATTCGGAATAGGAGTCGAACGAGTGACGCGATGGATGTGCGGTCTAAAACACATAAGGGCAGCAAGTCTATTTCCGAGAACAATAAGTCGAGTTAAGCCCTAAGCTTCGGAAAGATAGTTATACCGAAAGGGCGGTTTGTGCTCTTGTTTTTCGGAGAAAAAAATATGCCCAAAGCAGAAGCAGGTGATGAATCTCCGGAGCAAAAGCCAACTATTGAGATTGAGATTAGCGAGCTCGATGGCATAGGTCCCGCCACCAAAGCTAAACTAAACGACGCAGGGATAGTTACAGTACTTGACCTTGCTGTGAAATCGCCGAGCGAAGTTGCTGATGCCATCAGTTCCGATCTGGCACGCGCATCTGAATTGTGCAATAAAGCGAGGGCAAAACTGGTCGAATTGAAATATTTTGAAGATGACTTTGTTCCGGCTTCAGAAATATACAAGCGCAGGAAATCCATTGACAGGATAACGACTGGATCAGCCAATTTGGATGATCTTCTGGCGGGTGGAATCGAAACCCAAGCAGTAACAGAATTCTATGGCGAATTCGGTTCTGGCAAGACACAGATCTGCCACACTCTTTGTGTTACAACTCAGACCCCAAGAGATCAAGGCGGGTTGGGGGCCAAAGTCGTTTACATTGACACTGAAAATACCTTCAGACCAGAACGGATAGCGGAAATAGCGCGAGCGCGCGGGCACGATACTGATGCTATCCTAGAGGGTATTATTGTAGCCAAGGCGTTCAACTCATCTCACCAAGAGCTCATAGTTGGTGAGTTGGGTGCGCAGGTAAGAAACTTCGGAGTTAGGCTCATTGTCGTCGATAGTGCAGTCGCGCATTACAGGGCGGAGTTTCTTGGGAGAGGCACGCTCTCGGATAGGCAACAACACCTAAACCGATTCATGCATTCATTAGTTAGGACTGCCGAAGTCTACAATCTTGCGGTCGTAGTGACGAATCAAGTTCAATCTTCTCCAGACACTTTCTTCGGTGATCCGACAAAAGCAACTGGAGGTCATGTCGTCGCTCATACTAGTACGTATCGAATCTACGTTCGAAAATCTGGAAAAAATAGAGTGGCGAGGATGGTCGACAGTCCATACCATGCAGAAAGGGAAATAGTTTTTGTTTTGAACGAAAAAGGGATTGACGATCCACCTGAGGAAAGTAGTCGTAGAAAGACCTAACTTGAGAACTACGTGAATTGAAAATACTTCCAATAGTTCAAGCGTGACATTGGAAACTTTATATCAGCTATTCAGAGTCTCCTGTTCGAACAGATGTTGCGTACAATAGGTATTGCTTTCCTAGCTGTCGTCATCGCAATTTTGATGATCTCGCCCTTAGCTTTTTCTTCTGGCGTGAACCAGTTCAATACCAAGACAGGAGTCCTTGCTCCGAGCAATTATTCAGAAAATCTTAATGTTTACCTTACCGCGAGCGAGACTTTCTGGAATGTGCACCTATCCGGCGGAAATATCAATGTTAGTTCCGTTGCTGTGCCCAGTTCCGTAAATGGGTTTTCGATCACACTAACAAACTATGCGTCCTGGCAATCAGACTATGAATTATTCACGCAGTATGGATTCGGACTTTTAGGGAATTCCGAGCCCTTTCCTAACGGCGCTGTTCTAACAATTAATGCCACATCGTCATCTGACGCATCGTCGCTTGCAACCTCACTTAGCCAAAGATTTGCACTTGCTTTCGTACAGACATCTTCCACTTCAAGTAGTTTCACATTCTTCTCTCCGATTAACTTCGCTACAGAGTTCAATGTTTACTTCTACAAACTGGTCCCACGATCTGCTGGGGGATTCGCAACGATGTTCACTCAGAGCCAGCTCAGTTCGAATAACTTGAATTATTACCAATTGAGCTATTCAAGTTCTACATACTCGCTGACTATTGGTGGGCTCACTCCTCTTGTTTCACCAAATTTCACCCTCTACGGGCAGCTGGGCTTGGCTCAGAGCAGTTACAACTATTCCTCGCTTGCCACGAGCTCGACGATTGATATACACGTCTTGGGCGGACTAGTCAACAACTCAACGGAGACATTTGCAAATCATGTTTCCAACATTTCCTCTTCAATTGAATTTGCAAAATCCAGCAACAATACGATTCCAAACGTTGGTGCCTCTCTTGACTTCTCATTCCCAACGATTCTTGCTTACAGAACGGTGTCGCCCACATTAACACCATCATCTGGAAGCAGTGTCACTGTTGCAATTACTGTTGAGAACATCAGTCCAACCAGCGGGGCTACAGCCAACAATGTCTTTGTCAATGACAGCTGGATCGATTCCCAAAGCAGCAGTTTTCATCTGACACAGACGCAAACCTCCAACAAGCAGTCCCTTGCCCCTTCTCAATCGTTCACTGTAATCTATGCATTCAATGTAATTGCATCAAGCGGCACTTTTACTATACCTTCAACTCCAGTCACCTATGAGTATCAATTGGCCAACAACAAGACCGGAACTGGCGAGGCATTGCTGAATCCAGAAACTATTGTTGTAGGTGGTACGAATACACCAGAACTTGAGGCTAGGGCGACCATTGCAGGCGGATCGCAGCTACAAGCTGGAGTTCCCTATTCTGTCAATGTCACAATTACTAACAAGGGAAGCGGAGCGGCTTTCGGTTTGACATCCAGCGGCCTTTCGAAACAAAACTTGCCTGCGGGGAGCAGTTGGAGTTACATCTCGAATCAGAGTTCGAATTCGTTGACCCAGATTAATGCAAGTTTGTCGTATTCAGTCAATTGGCAAGATGCTGGCGGTATCTCTCACAGCACAACTACCAATACGATTAACACGATTTTGGGCTTTGCTATTCCAGGAACACCCGCATTGAGCCTATCTGAGTCGGTTGGAGCAGCCGTTTCTAATCAAGCTAATGTGACTTTGGCTGTCTTCAACAATACACCAGTCACAGTCACTGGATCCACAATTAAGAATTCAATCCCGTCAGGTGCAACATTTGTAAAAAGTTACAATTCCTCTAGCATCCAATCTAGCGGCGGCTTGGTCACTGCAAACCTTAGTTCGATTGGGACTCAAGCAACCAAGATATTCATCTACACGGTAGATGTCAGCTCGAAAATCAATTACATTTTCCTTCCAGCCAACGTCTCAACTGTTTGGAACGGACAAACCATCATCCACTTTAGCGGCGGATATGGTTTGCCTTTAGGAGTGGTGGCGACCAAAGTCTTCACCCCGAATGTTGGATTCCAAGGATCAAACGAATCGATTTCAATCGGCTTATTGAATCAAGGCACACTGCCAATATATCAGGTAGTTCTAAACAATAGTTATGATCCCTTCGTCAGAATCGTAAGTTCGAATTCAAGCTATGCGGCTGTCTTGAACGAAGGAGGTCAATTGAATGCCTTACTCAATGCCAGCCTGACAGGTGCTCCTGGTGTTTACAATTCATCTTCTTCAGCTGCAAGTTTCATCTTCGCGGGCACAAATCAGACTGCGACCAGTTCAGTGGTCACAGTCACAATCTTCCACTTGCCAGAGGCTAACCTTACTTACTCGGCTACTAAGGTCGAAGAGGCACACAACATAGTGATCTCAGTGACGATCACAAACCCCTCTAATGTCACGATCAGCAATGTTTCCTTCACTCTGAATCTACCAAAGTATTTGAAGATCGAATCAGGTGGGGTTACGAATTTCACAATTCCAGTTATGGGGCCTAATTCGAACCATACAAACACTTTCACCATTATAACTGACCAGCCGAACCTATACCAATTCAACAGCGGCAAACTCACATTTGACTACCAAGGCCATAGACTTAGCGGGATTGCCGGAATTCTCAGCTTAAACATTAATGACGATGTACCGATTAGGTATGGGATTCCGGTAGTAATCGGACTTGCTATCGTGATTGGGACCATCCTGTACGTGAGAAGACTAACCTCGATCCCTTCACCCAAGAAGTAGAATCTGTACTTCTCTTCAAACATATTCAAATAAGCCCCAGCCTTCCGCTTAAATTGAATTGGTAATTTCCTCAACCGTGAGCGAGAAGACTAAGAGAATCCTCCAAGATCTCGGTCTCACAGACTACGAAATCAAGGCTTATGTGACCCTTCTTGCGGGCCCCGGTGTCCAAGCGAGCGAGGTAAGCAAGGGTTCGGATGTCCCTGTGTCGAAAATTTACGAGGTTCTGAGCAATCTGGAAAGAAAGGGTTGGGTGGAATCGCAGAACTCTAGACCTAGCAAATACTTTCCAAAGTCTCCATCAACCGCGCTTCAAGCTCTCAGGATGAAAATGGAAGCCGAGCTGAAATCAAATGAGGACAATTTGCTTAGCGAGCTTATGCCTCTCTACGAACAAAAGGAGATCCAAGAGAGACCGGACATCTGGATCATAAGGGGAGATTACAACATCATAGCCAAGATCAGCGAGTCTATCGATCGATGCAAGAAAGAGCTACTAGTGGTGATCCCATCTGCCTTGAACTCTGTGGTCGAACTGATAATTCCTGCGCTGACGAATGTTAAAACCTCCGGAGTCAATGTGAGAATCCTAATGAGTGGGGAGATTTCGGAAAAATCGATTGCAAAAATCACTTCGTTGGCTGAACTTCGGTTCAAAGAAAACATGTTCGGAGGTGGTGTGATCATAGATGCGAGGGAAGTAGTATTGTTGTTGGGCACAAGCTCCGAGAGCAAAGAAGCTCTTGCGATTTGGTCAGATCACGCCGGGCTGTCCTCTTTTGCGAAGACCTACTTCGAATTTCTCTGGAAAGAAGCCGCACCTCCAAAGAAGGACTAACGCTCTCTCTTTCCTTCAATAAACTCCAGAAATGCCTGTTTGGCATCATTGTAAGGCATCTGAACTGGTGGATGTTTGAAGCAGTAAGCGGAAATGCTCTCGAGCGGACCCTTTACCCCTCTGTCCAAACCAACCTTCGTTCCCCTGATTGCGTCAACCATTACTCCTGCGCTATCGTATGCATCGATTACATGTAGCTTCAGATCTATTGTAAGAGGGATATTTCCGAAGTATCTTCCCTTCAACCAGACGTAGCAGACTTTTTCGTTGTCCAAAAATGGGACGTAGTCGCTAGGGCCAATTCTCGTTGGAACTTCGTATGGTGACATTGCTCTAACCGCACTAGTCTTGCTGATTCTCTTGTCAACGAGCCTACCTTCCTCGAGCATGTTTAGAAAATCTGCGTCTCCTCCGATGTT
>DATLTL010000131.1:0-5821 GCA_035533635.1 Nitrososphaerales archaeon | reverse complement strand
GAAATTTAGCTCAAACGAAATACTCTTAATTCATTGAGAGCTCACGCTTGAAGCTGCGCACTTCCATTTTGAATTTTGAGGTGAAATATTGAGTCTAGAAGCAGCCAAGAAAGCCGTCGAATTTCTTGAAAACAACATTTTCTATGGCGAGATAGGGAACCCGCACTTTGGGGCGTCAGGAGTAATTACGTTTCCGCTTACAAGCGAAGGTTTCGAGCCAATATCGGAAAAACACTCAAAGAGGAAAATGGCTTTTGTTGACGGAGGAAATCACGAAGTCTTAGGCGCACCAAATTTCTCCATCCAACTTAACAGAGTCTATTCATCCGCTTGGAATGGAAGAAATCGTGTGGAGTGGAAACTGCCGAGAGTGGAATTTTTCTCATCAACCTACTCACGCTTCAAGAATGGCGAAATATACTACGAAAGCACAGTCATGGCCTCGGATAACGATTCAGATAATTATCTTCCAGATGCTCCGGACCTGTGTTTTAGCTCTGTAGATCGAAGCCTGATGAATGGAAACCAGCGAGCTGACATTGAGAGAGTTGGCTCAGTAGCAAGACGGTTTGCAGAATGGAGGCTTGCATTGAAGGCGATTGACTACTTATCGGCTGGTGACATTCTTGTCATGGACGGAACTTTGCAAAGCAATTTTACAAATGAGGGAAAGTATGCTAAAGCACTGACCTCTGCGGCAAAGACTAGAGGAATCATACTTACCGGCTTGTCAAAGACCAGTACTCTATTCACGACAACAGGACTGTCGCTACTTGGCGCGGTCAACGAACTTGCAGACCAAGGGAAAGTCAAAGGAGTTTGGTATTATCCTGTTGCAGAATCTCACTCTATCGATCACGACGTAGTAATTTCTGTTGCGAGATTGAACCCAATTGCGGATAGAGTTTTTCGAGTTGAATTCCAGAGAGATGAGTACGAACAGCTCGGTAAAGCTGGAGTGGAGGAAATCTTCTCGCAGTTGTGTCAGAATTCCTGCGACGCATCGTTCCCCGGTTATCCATACGGCTTGATTGACGCTGACAGGTTTGCTCGAGTTCCCTACGACGAAATCGAGTATTACCGCGGCCTCATCATTTCTCACATTTCGAAACTCGGCAAAAGTTCCAAATTCCTATCCCACATTCATTCTGGAGACGCACACAATATTCTGAACCTTCTGGTGAAATAATGAGCAAAAATGAACTGGAAATTGTGGGGCAGGTAATTGGTGGCAACGTAGGAAGCATAGCAATCAGGGAAAAGAATGGAAAGAACATTGAGCTGGGAGATTTGTTGGTTGCTGAGGAAAACGAAGGCGGGTATCTAATCCTAAAGGTCTTCAATTTGGGATATGGCAGCCAGATTCCTACTGAAGTCAGAGAACTTGCGGCCGGGCTCAAATTGGAAGGTTATTCGGCGGGTCTTGACTTCATGGATCCAAAATTGAGGAATTACACTATGGCTTCCGTGAAGGGCGTTTTGCGGGTGAACAAGGATTCCCTAAAAATTCCAAAGGTGTTGCCCACGTTTTTCTCGTCAGTCCGGCTTGCGACAAAGGAAGATCTCGAGTTTCTCGCGACACCGCCAAAGTACCCAATCTATCTGGGAAAAGTAAGGAGCGGATCAAAAGTACTGGACATCGACGTCCATCTCGATGGCGAGAGCTTCCTAACCCATCACGTTTTGATCGCTGCAACGACAGGAAGAGGCAAGAGTAATCTTGTCAAAGTGTTGCTATGGAGCGCGCTCGACGCAAGGAAGTTCGGAATTTTCGTTATAGATGCTCATGACGAATACTACGGCAGGAATGGCATCGGGCTTAAGGAGCATCCGAACGCGCGAGGCTCATTGAGATACTACAGTCCTGACGCTCCAGCGGGCGCAAACACACTTGTTATCAATCTAAAAGCGCTCGAGCCAGAGCACTTTGACGGCATTGTTTCCTTTACCGACGCTCAAGAAGATGCGATTTCCGCTTACCACAAGAAATTCAATGAAACTTGGATCGAAAAGGTTGTGCACGGCGAAACCATTGAAGGAGTAAAAGACGTTACGCTCAGGGTCCTCCAAAGAAAATTCAAGAGAATGCTGGGGGTTTACGAGCAGGCCGGTGAATTGATTTGCGACAGTGACGTTTTCTCATTAACAGCTGGAGCATCCACGGTCGACGATATTGTTAGAGCGCTTGAAAGATGTCAGATAGTCGTGGTTGATACTTCACGCCTGGGCGAAGAAGCTGAACTATTAATCGGTAGCATTGTCGCGAGCAAGATCTTCTACAACTACAAAAAGACAAAGGGAAAGGGCGCTCTGGATGAAAAGCCGCCTGTGGGAATAGTGATTGAGGAAGCTCCGCGAGTTCTAGCCCAGGACAAGATCGAACAAGGCGACAATATCTACAGCAGGATTGCACGCGAAGGCAGGAAGTTCAAGGTGGGGCTCATCGCAATCACGCAACTTGCAAGTGTCATCCCGACGACGGTTCTAACTAACATGAACACAAAGATAATCTTGGGGAATGAAATGGCGAGCGAGCGTAGCGCGATAATCAACAGCGCGGCTCAGGACCTTTCGGACGAAGATCGAACTATTGCAAGCCTAGACAAGGGAGAGGCAATAGTCAGCAGCATATTCGCGAAATTTGCTATACCAATCTACACACCGTTGTTCGAAGAAGTTGTAGCAAAGAGAAGACAAAACTCGAAGGACGACGGATTTGACTTGAGCAAGAGCAAACTCCTCCTAAAGTGAGCGCCTTGTATAAATTTGCGCACATGTCAGACATTCATCTCGGCGCTTTCCCAGATCCAATGATAAGAGACTTGGAAAAACAAGCGCTGGACGAGTCGGTCAAAAAGTGCATAGAGCTTAAAGTTGATTTTGTCCTAATATCCGGAGATATTTTCCACGTAGGCATTCCAGATCTCTCTGTAGTAAACGACTCGATACGGATATTTCGAAAGCTCCAGCATGCAAGCATTCCAATCTACGCGATATATGGGAGTCACGATTACACACCCAACGGCACTTCAATTATTGACATCTTAGAAACCGCGGGAATCCTCACTAATGTGATGAAGGCAAGGACAGACGAGGAAGGGTACATCGTATTAGATTTTTTCACCGATCCAAAAACCGGAGCAAAGTTAACCGGAATATCAGCTAGGAGAATCGGGCTTGAGAGCAAGTTCTATGAAAAGTTAGACAAGAAGAGACTAGAGTACGAAAAGGGATTCAAGATTTTTGCTTTCCACAGCGGCATTACCGAGTTAAAGCCCGCATTCTTGAGTGAAATGGAGACGGTACCAATATCAAATTTTCCGAAGGGTTTTGACTATTACGCTGGAGGACACATCCACAAAAAAGACGAGTTTGAGCTCCCAGGGTATCCAAAAGTAGTCTTCCCGGGGCCTTTGTTCACTGGATACGGCAAGGACATTGAAGAAACAGCGAGAGGAGTAGATCGCGGATTCTTTGTAGTCTCGTTTGATGAGAAATTAGAGCACGTTGAATTTGTAATTATCAAGGGTTTTGACGGTGACTTTTTTGAGTACGACGCAACCAGTAAGAACTCTCATCAGGCAATGCGGGAAATCTCGCAGAAGCTAGATCAACTAGAAGTCAACGGCAAGGTTGTGATTGTAAGACTAAAGGGCGAACTCTCCGGCGGAAAGACCAGCGACATTGATTTCATTGAGCTGCGTCGCAAATTGGTAGGAAGAGGAGCCGTCTATATTCAGTTCAACAGGTTCAGCCTGAGAACGAAGGAATACGAAGGCAACAGGGTCGCAGGCGAAGATGTTCAGGCAATTGAAGCAACTCTCTTCCGAGAAAACATTGGTTCTGTCAAGGTGACGCAGCCAAACTTGAAGGGCAAGGAAGGAACAGAATCGGCCGTCGAGCTACTGCGAAACTTGCGCCAACAACTAAAGATCGGCGAGACAAAAACCGACTATGGTAAGCGCATCGTAGCGTCGGGCATCGAGACACTGAAATTGAAGCAAGAGTTCAAAGACGAATGATCATCAAGAGGCTAAAGCTCCAAAACATTAGGAGTTACAAAGACCAGGTAGTGGAGTTCCCTCTTGGAAAGACATTGTTTGAGGGTGACATTGGCTCTGGAAAATCAACGATCCTTATGGCAATCGAGTTCGCTCTCTTCGGACTAGGATCTGAAAAACCCGGATCTCTTCTGAAGACTGGAGAAAACGATGCACTGGTCGCAATTGTCTTTGAGTCAGGTGGGAAGGAGTACACTGTAAAGCGCCGCTTGGTAAAAAAGAAAAACTCCTACGCTCAGGATGACTGCGAACTGGGAACCGCTGAGGGACATTGGGAATATTCTGCAACCGAAATAAAAGAAAAAGTCCTGGAAATTCTCGATTTTAACGAGCCCCCAGACCCAAAAGCCCAAAGTATGATCTACAGGTATGCCATATACACTCCTCAAGAAGAGATCAAGAACGTCCTTGCTCTAAAACCAGACCTTAGACTACAAACACTTCGTAAGGCCTTTCGGCTTGAAGACTACAAAGTCGCAAGCGAGAACGCAAAAAACCTTCACGGCGAGATAAGGCAAAAGGCACGTGATTACGAGAGAGACGCTTCCGAGATCCCATTGATCAGAGATAAGATCAAGAGGTTAGAGAGCTGGACACAAACCAAGTCAAACGATCTAGTGCTTATCCAGAAACAGCTTGAAATAAAGAAGGAGCAATTAGCCAAACTTAAGACAAAACTGGACGAACTCCAAAAGGAGCAGCTCGCCCTAAAGGCAGAGACAGGTAGAATAGAGGATCTAATTCAACTATTAGACAATAAGAAGAGCGAAGTCGAATCCGCGAAAAAACAGATAGAAAGTCTGAAAGCAAACATAACACGCATAGAACCTAGAATTAGCAAGCTTAAAGACGTAGAAAATCCGGGCAGTGAGACGCAAGAAGAGCTTCAAAGAGAAATCCAAGCTCACAAAACAAGAGAAATGGAGCTTCGAGCCGAGGAAATAAGGATCAGAACCAAACTCGAAGATTATAATTCAATACTCAAAGAAAAGATCTGTCCCACATGCGAGCAAGAGATAGCGACTGCCACATTCACAGAAAAATTAGAGCATAAGCAAGATGAACTCAAATCTTCGCGCGACCGGGTTGAAGAGTGTGCAAAGGCTCTTGAACAATTGGAATCAAAGCTACGCTCAAAAAGAGAGTACGACCAGGCGCAGGCAAACCTGAAGGAACTAGTTCGAAATCACGACGAATACCTTGAGAACCTAAAAATACATGATACCAGGGGCGACGCCGCTTCAAAGGTAGTCGGAGAGAGCACGCAAAAACTTGAGCAAGCAAAAGAAAGCATGCAGAAGCTAGAAAATGTAGGGCTCAAACTGGAAGATCTAAAACGCGACATCGACAAGTGCGATTTAGATCTCGAGCAAACTACAGGACAGATTACTGAAGGCCAAGCTGAGATCAAAGAGTGGAAAAGGCAATTAGGCGAGCTCGAAGAGTCCCTAAAGAAAAAACAAGAACAAAAACAAAAAGCTGAGAAACTAAACGAATATGTGATCTGGATTCAAGATTATTTCATGCCAACAATTGAAATCATCGAAAAGCAGGTACTGATGAACATAAATTTGGAATTTAACTCCCAGTTCCAAAAATGGTTCGGTATGCTAATAGAGGATCCGGGAAAGCAAGCAAAAATTGACGAAGATTTTACTCCGATAATCGAGCAAGACGGTATCGACCAGGATGTATCTTTCCTGAGCGGTGGAGAAAAGACGAGCGTTGCACTCGCGTATCGCCTCGCGCTAAACAACATT
>DATLTL010000130.1:0-3753 GCA_035533635.1 Nitrososphaerales archaeon | reverse complement strand
AGGCGAGGCGTCAAGATAAGGCACTTCAACGTCATAATGACCCTGATCCGAAGGAACGGGGAAAACTTGGAACAAGATTTGAAGATCCTGAACGCCGTCAACCGCAAGATAAAGAGCGCTTCCAAAAAGAAACGCCGGAGAAGGTAGCTAAGCGTCAAGCCGCTTCTTCAGGTTCGAGTAAATATCCAGAAGCTCGAACCCCTTCCTGATGCCTTTGTCCGCCTCGTCGATTTTCACTCTCGCGAAATATTCCTTGACTTCCTCCTCCCTTCCCAACCCCGTCCTGGAAATAATTTCCTGCAAGATTTGCGACACGTACGGAGTTCCCTGGAAAAGCTCCCTGAACACGTGAACGTTATTCTTCACCCAGTTCCAAGTCGCTTCTCGAGCGTATGGATTCTGCGTCGCGTCAATCAAGGCGTACAAAGAATCAGCTCGGCTGATCTCTCCACCAATACAAAGATCAAGGGTTTTCTCGATGAGCTTTGGATCACGAAATGATGTAAGCCCGAAATAGATCTTCACGACATCGGCTTCACTTCCCATCTTCTTCATTGTATCCACCAGTTGGTCAAAGCCTGCCTCACCTGTCGTCTGAGCGAAGGAGACTGCAACCGCAACCCTGAGGTTTGGATCCACTCTCTCATATTCGTAGAATCTCTTGGAAAGCTCCGCCGCGAAACTCTTGCTAATTAGGGCGAGACCGGTAGCTAATCTTCCCCTCAGTAACTTGTCGGTATCCTTTTCTCCATTCTTGGAATCCAAACCGAGGCGCTTTATTTGCGTCTCGTGATGGTTCAAATATACATCGTAGATGAGAGGATTTTCCGGAGAGATGAAACGTAGAAACTGAAGCTGGGTTGTCACCGCATCAGCGACCAAGTAATCAGTTTCGCGAGCACATCTTTTGGCAAGCGTGACATATTGTTCGGTAGTGACCCTTCCAGCCAAGAGGAAGGAGAATAAATCTGCAACAACGCCCCAACGGTCAAAGGCAGTGAGAGTGTCGAATTCCTTCTCGATGACAGAGTAGAGCTTCTGGTCATAGAGAACTCTGTAGAATCCAGTCTGCCCCAAATTTACTTTGAGCTTATTTACTTGCATGGCGGAAAGCTCGAAGGCGCGATCTTTGAGAACGAATTTCCGTTCCTCATCATTGATCATGTATGTCATAGGGATGGGCCAAATCTCGCTTGGGGGATTTCTTGAGCTCAAAATGAACTTCTCTTGCGAAAATACTAGTTTACCCTGATCGAGTGACAATGTCACGACTGGAAACCCTGGTTTTTTGACCCACGCCTCCATCATTTCGCTCACCGGTTGACCCGAAGCTTTCTCAAGATGCTTCCAAAAATCGCTTCCTTCGGCGTTTGCGTACTTGAAATCCGACAGGTAATCTGACACACCCTTCCTGAACTCTTCTTCACCGATCCAGGCCTCGATCATACGTAGCACGCTTGCGCCCTTGCCGTAGCTTATCTCATCGAATATCTGACTGATCTCTTCGGGGGCTGTCACTTTGACGTCGATAGCATGCGTGCTGGAAAGTGAATCACTTTGCATTGAGCTGGCAGTCGTCTGTTGCACGAAATCGCTGATGACGTTCCATTCAGGATAGAGCTTGTTGGTCATTTTGCTCTCCATGAATGTGGCGAAACTTTCATTGAGCCATAGATCGTTCCACCAGCGCATCGTGACCAGATCACCAAACCACATGTGAGCTATCTCGTGTCCTAAGACCGACGTCACGCCTCTCTTGTTCGAGACGCTGCTATTTTCGTCAATCAGCAAGACTATTTCGCGAAAAGTTATAGCTCCCCAATTTTCCATTGCGCCCGAAGCGTACTCTGGGAGGCCAATCAGGTCGAGTTTCCCCAAAGGGTATGCAATGCCATAATATTCTTCGTAAGCTCTCAGAAACTTCACAGCGTTCTCGAGCGCGTATTTTCCCTTGGTCGCATGATCGGGGCGGGCGAATAATCTGAATTCTACGTTTCGGTCGCGTAATGTGGATCGGTCGAATTTTCCGACGCCCAAATAGAATAGATAAGTGGACATTTTGGGAGTTTTCTCGAATACGTACTTTATTTTGTCGCCAAGATTAACAGTGGTTTTCGTTCTTGCGTTTGAGATTACCGTCAATCCCTTCTGGGTTGTCACATCCAAGGAAAATTCTGCCTTGAAACTTGGGTTATCAACGCATGGAAATAGCAACCTCGCGCCATTGGGTTCGAAATCTGTAGTTACGAAATAGTCAGAGCCATAATTGGATTTGTAAACTCCATAGAGCGTCTTTTCAGTGACCCTTCCCTCAAAATCTATATCAATTTCAATGGAATTTTCCTGAGGAAGATCTCTGATCTTCAATTTTTTTGAAGCGTCATCTGCCTCGAATGGAATATCTACTCCAGCTATCTGCACGTACTTTATTACTAGTCCAAACGAATCGAGAAAGAGATCCTTCTGTGGATTTACTACTCTGATTCTTTCGCGC
This sequence comes from Nitrososphaerales archaeon, assembly GCA_035533635.1. Lineage (GTDB taxonomy): Archaea > Thermoproteota > Nitrososphaeria > Nitrososphaerales > CADDZS01 > DATLTL01. The sequence continues at coordinate 1,259 of DATLTL010000130.1, read as the reverse complement.
CCCTTGATCAAGAGCGAATGAAAGCCAACGTCAAGCGAAAGCGCGTATTCCTCGATCTCCATGAGACTTCGCGTCTTCCCATATTTCTACTCTCAAAAATGCTTATTGCCCAGCTGGGGTTTTGGTGTGAAGCTTTCCATTTGGATTCCAGCCGCGCGGGCTTCCTTTCCGGAGTGCCAAGACAGGTCAAATCACTGATCTTGGTCTTGTCCTTGAACACGCTCGCTGTTGGCTATTTCATCGTGTTCCTGACAGGATATCTACCGCAGGAAGGAATAAGCTCGCGGCTGATTGGAACCATAGTAGGCGCGGAGGGAATCACCATGGTGATCGCGGGTATCCCGTTGGGGCTACTTTCAGACAGGAAGGGCAGGAAGTGGATTCTGACAGTCAGCGCGGCGGGATTGTCGCCCGTTCTGTTTATTCTTGCTTTCACGAGGAATCCTGCTTTGTTGATTTTCTCCGGCATTATTGCTGGAATGGCCGAAGGGGGCTTTCTCTCTACAGTAAATGCAACGATTGCGGATCAAACGCCGACAGCAAGTAGAAACTCCGCATTTTCATTCTCCTTCTTACTCTCTACGATTTTCTCCGGCTTGGGACTATCACTATCTTTCATTTTTCCATTTCTTGAGACGCTATTGGGTTTCACCTCGGCTGAGATGCACGAAGACGTACTCATAATATTCGGATCTCTCGTAATCGCTACTCCGTTCTCGCTGTTTTTCCTCCTTAGGAATTACAAGGAGAAGACAAGTCAAGATTCGATCGCTTCCTCTCCTGATAGCATGAAGAATCTAGTGAAATTCTCCGGGGCAAATTCGCTGATCGGCCTCGGCGCGGGATTCATCATTCCTTTGATTGCAACATGGTTTTTCCTAAAGTTTGGAATCTCAGACAACTACAGCGGACCTCTTTTGGCAATCTCAAACATCACGATGGGAATGTCGGCTCTGCTAAGCCCGAGGATGTCAAGGAGATTCGGAATCGTCCGCGCAATAGCGATCAATCAGGGACTGTCAACTGTGTTCATGATTTCCCTCGCGTTTGTTGGAGGACCAGTACTTGCAGCTTCGCTCTATGTGATTCGCGCCGCACTCATGAACATGTCATCACCTTTGTCGGATTCCTTCTTGATGGGGCTAGTGCCCAAAGAACGGCGGGGTCTTGCGAGCGCGATCAATTCAGTGGTTTGGAGGCTACCTAACAGTGTTACGACTATCATTGGTGGAGCAATACTTGCTTCTGGTAATTACTCG
>DATLTL010000129.1:0-2240 GCA_035533635.1 Nitrososphaerales archaeon | reverse complement strand
CCATTAACAATTATGCCCGGCTCGGCGAAAGTACAGGTATCTTCAAGCCCAAGTGCTGGTAATCCTCCAAGTTCCAAGTCACAAAAGCTTCAGAAGCAGCCTCAGCTTGAGCCGCAATAAGAAAATCTGGCAGGATCCTCTTGATTCCTTTTTGATCCGTGATGTGTTTTGAGTAAAGTTGTCCAGCCCTCTTGGCGATTTTTAATGATCCAGATCTCCTGACCTCGATCTCGTTTACGGCGAGAAACTTCTGGACCAGAGTTTCCTCAGATTGCGGGTCGCTGGACAAGTATATCCCGGTGTAGAGCTCCGCGTAGACGATATCCGATATGACGAGCTGCACTTTCTTCTCAAGAGCTCTCCGGAAGAATGAATCTGTCTCATTTGCGAACCTGTCTCCGCGCAGGTGGCTGATCAGGACACTCGTATCCAGCGAGTAGGTGGTCATCGCTTCTTGCTCTTCTGCCGCAACCAGTCCACTATCTCGGTCGAGTCCTTCATGCCTTGAAAGACGGGGTGCTCTTTCCACGAGCCCCTCGTTTCATTCATTACCGCTTTCCAATTCCTTCCAATCTTCTCTATGATGACCTTCTCCCCCTGGCTCCTAACATCGACTGTATCCCCCACATTCATTCCGACTTCATCTCTGACCTCCTCGGGGATCGTTATTTGGTACCGTCTGGCTATTTTCGCTCTCAATGGATACCTGACTCCTATTGAGTGAATAGGATAATAACTTTTTCCTTTTGATTCCACCTCACTTATCAAAAAGTGTGGAATGAAGTACATGGAACCTAGGCGGCGTAGCCAAATTTTACCGCATAACTGAAATTGGACTTTCTCAAAACTGATCGGCGCAAAAACTCTGATCACGCGTACAAGATCTAGAATTTGTAGAGCCCGTCAGAGAACTCTTTCGCGTTTGAGAGTTTCTGGTGACGTTCCCTTTGGGGCATACTTTAGAAAGCGCTCCACCTGCAGGACAAGATCGCGAAACCTCATCTTCTCCTCAAGCGCGTGTTCCTGATCAAGTTTAGCATCGGTCACGATAAATCACCATGGGGCTGAATCTCGAATTATTTAGTATTTCACTCGCGCGTCAGAGATGGAAAGGCTCGTCATTCATAAGCAGATTCTCTTTTCTCGATTTTGGTTACAAAAACAGCGCGCTCATTCTTCACGACGCTAAAAATGACTCTATAACCACCCACCCGCAATCTGAAAGTCCTTTCAAGACCTTCCATTTTTTGCACGTCAAGTTCTCTGAGAGATAACGGATATTCGGTTAGGCTTTCAATAGCATACTTGATTCTAGTCTTAACTTCTTCCTGAAGCGACTGCAGTGACTTTAGAGCTTTTTTGTGCAAGAAAACTGAATACTTAGGCACGTTTGAGATCTTCCAATGTTGCACGATTGCCGCGTCTCATTTCAGCGATCCTTTTCTTGATTTCCTTTGATTGACTAGAGGTAAGGCGAGCCTTTGGTAGCTGACTAATGATGACCTCTTCTGCAAGATCCTCTATGAAATCGAGCCTTTGATTCACTGATTTGACCTCCTTGTATATCAAACCGAGCGAAGGCGTGCTCTTGGGCATGTTTCTTTCTAACATCAGTTCCTCTAAGTAAAGGTTTCCTGCCTTGCGGAAGTTGGGTCCCACTCGTAGAAGAATTTCGCTTCAAGCTTGTTGCTGAAGAACAACTGAATCACGTTGCCAACTCTCACTAATCTAATGGAAGTCGTACCCAAATCATATTCTTTAGCTTCGAAATCTGGTGACAAAACTCGAAGGGCTGGCTACGAAAACGAGGGCAACCTACAACTTGGGCCCGGAGAAGACATCGGCAGAATATTTCCAGAAATGGCACCTTCGCGTGATTACAGATTATCTGAAGCAGTTGAAGGAGGCGTCGAGCTTTGAATAAGGATGTCTTGGACATCAGATAAAATACCTATACGGTGTGACTGAACTAATGAATTTCTGTCATGTTGTAGGCAAGTATGCCTGTATAGGCAAGTGCGCCTACTTTCTACTCGGTCGAAGACGAGAGCAACTTACAACTGAAGCCTAGAGACGTGTTCGACGTGTGGTTTTTGATTCATCAGAAAAGAATCAAACTGGACAAGCGTATGTTGCAAGATGTCTCAAAAATGAGACGACTTTATATAGGCATTATGAACATAAGAAACTGCTGATCTGCACGCCGGTAATGAAACCAGAGCTCATATTGGTTCAACAAT
>DATLTL010000128.1:0-7935 GCA_035533635.1 Nitrososphaerales archaeon | reverse complement strand
GATCGGCAGTTAGAATGGAGCCACAATCAAAGTCTCCGACATGATCTTATTCGGAAAGTCGATTGAAGTCGGAGACAGGCTGCTGGCTTGAGCCGGATCAAGACTCTCTCAGCCATTGATTCCGAGATTTAGGTTTTAGTCTTGAATGAAATAACAGAAAGTATCGGGAAAATACTGATTAGACAAAAGGACATCACCGTCGTTTCAAAATCGAAGTGCCGAATTTGGATCGAAAACAATTGGGAAATACTGGAGTAAAGATTCCGGAGATCGGCCAAGGTACCTGGGACTATAACGGAGGCGTAGCGCCGTTGCGACTGGGAATATCTCTCGGAGCAACGCATATCGACACAGCAGAAATTTATGGAACAGAAGAAGTTGTGGGAAAGGCCATCGAAGGCATCAGGGATGAAGTTTTCCTAGCAACGAAGGTCTGGTCTGATCATTTACGATATGATGACGTTCTCAGAGCAGCAGAAGGAAGCTTGAAGCGACTGAAGGTCGAGTACGTTGACCTGTACACAATCCACTGGCCGAATTCCGCAATCCCTATACGAGAAACAATGCGCGCAATGGAAAATCTCGTGCAGCGCGGTAAGGTAAAGTTCATTGGCGTGAGTAACTTTTCTGTTGAGCAGTTGAAGGAAGCACAAGCGTCACTTTCATTGCACGACATTGTGTCGAATCAGGTCAAATACAATCTCAAAACAAGACAGATCGAGCAAGATCTCATTCCATATTGCAAATCTCAGAAGATCACCATAGTAGCTTATTCTCCTCTCAAAGTTCAAGCCGTAAGAAAAGCGAATGATTTGTTGGACCAGATTGCTTCGAAGTATGGTATGACCCGAGCGCAGATCGCGCTGAACTTCCTCACTACGGACGAAAATGTTGTCACCATTCCAAAATCGGATAATTTGGAACATGTTAAAGAAAATTGTAGCGCATCAGGGTGGCGTCTTTCGAAGGAAGATGTAAAATGGATAAGTGAGCGATTCAAGTGAAACGGCAAACTCGATCTTTTTTAGATAACTTGAATTAATGGAAGCAGAACGATCTTTCGCCCCGATTCTAATGGAAATATCAATCTCGAAAGACGTTCTTCCGTCCCTTGAAATATATGGATTCACAGAGACGATCCTTGGAGACAGGAAAGGGAGCACAAAGCAGTATCGAAGCTCAAGCGATCTTCATGTTCGAGAGTATCACGACAAGTTTGTAGTACATGAGGATAAAGTCGATCCTCGAATCGATCCAATTGGTCACCTGATGAAAGATTCTCCAGAAACGCTTATCGCCTTTGGAGCGGCGCTTCTTCTTTCACAAAACAAGAGGTGCTTCAGTTCAACTCAAGGCAAGTACAGTTCATTCAATCCTATGGTTTTCGTCTTGTCATTGCTATCCTTGAATAAGCTACTCGGGATACTGAAGAAACTTCTCTGAGATCATCATAAGATGAATTGACATGGCATTGATCAAGCCAGAGACAAAGAGGTTCTTCCAAGTTGTTTGGAAGCTTCTTCCGGTTGCTCTAAACTACCGAAGGGATCGCCGTGAAATAAGAAGAGCAGAAGGAAGACTTGTTCACCCAGAAACATACAAGAAACATGCGACGAAAGCTGTGAATCTGTTCATCAACCTAGGCCCTGCATACATTAAATTAGGGCAACTACTTTCAGTCCGTCCAGATGTTTTGCCACAACCCTACATCGACGAGTTTGCAAAGCTTCAGGACGAAGTTCCACCAGCTCCTTTTGAGGAAGTTGAACCAATAATCAAGCAGGAGCTGGGAAAACCAATCTCCGAAGTCTTCGATTCCTTCGACAAGGACGCTGTCACAGGTGCGAGCCTCGGTCAAGTTTACAGAGCAGTTTACAAAGGTGAGCAGGTTGTAGTCAAGGTGAACAGGCCCGGGATACGGCAAAAAATCGAAATTGATACCAAGGTCCTTCGGCGTCTTGTTCCACTAGTCGGTCGATTCGTCGACAAATCACTTCAGTTAACAGCCCAATCCGTAATCGAACAATTTTCCGATACTATCGAGGAGGAAATGGACTACAGAAAGGAGGCGCAGAGCTTGCTTGCAATAAAGAAAAATTTGAGATCGGAGAAGGACGTCCTTATCCCAGAGGTATATCCCGAGGTCTCATCAGAAAAGCTGTTAGTTCTCGAATACATTGGTGGAATAAAGATCATCGACGTAAAATCCATAGACGAAGCGGGAATCGACCGGAAGAAACTCGCGAGACGCGTAGCAAAGATTTTCTTCATGATGCTCCTAAGCCAAGATCTCTTTCATGCCGATCCACATCCCGGAAACATAGCAGTTAGGCAGGTTGAAGTCTCTGCTGGAAAAAAAGCAACGCAAATAATTCTATATGATTTTGGAATGACAGGGTCTCTCGATCCACCTACTCGCTTGAAGCTTATCAGGTTCTACACCGCCCTTGTTGATTTCAATTCATCGAGAGTCGTTGACATGATGCTTGAACTCGGTTTGCTTCAGCCAGATGCAAATCGCTATGTCATTCGTAGAGGAGTGGAGCTTGCCCTAGCTGACATGCAGGGTCACAAAGTTGAGGAGACCGAAGTGAAAGCTCTGTTGGAGATCGCGAATAGAACTATCTATCAATTTCCATTCAAACTCCCAAAGAACCTCGTCCTTTACATGCGAATGCTTTCAATACTTGAAGGAGTATGCATTGCCCTCGATCCTAAATTCCGATTTGTAAAGATTCTTGGTGGCTTGCTAGAAGATGAAGGGCTAGTCGATGAAGCATATAGGGCGGAGCTCCAAGATGCGATAAAAAAATTCGGTAAAGCTTTCGATGCAGGAATTGAAGTTCTCCCGCTACTCAAGGGTTACCTTGAGCAAAATTATGATCCTACTGGAGTTCGCTACGCTGAACAGAGCCGGAAAAGGTCAAAATTCCTTCCGGGATTAGGAACGGGTCTCGGGGCCGCTGGATTAGTTACGTCCACTATCTACATTGGCAAGTTGGACGCCAAGCTGGGCTTCGTAGTTTCCTTGATATTGCTCGTATATTCGGCTGTGCACAGCAGGTAAGTCATTCAACGGTGACTTTGCCCACGCCTTTCATGGGCAATCTGACGGTCAATACGCCATTATCGTACTTTGCTTTGATTTCTTCGTCTTCTCCGACAGAAACCTTCACAGGAAGTGGAATTTTCTTCCGGATGCTTAGAGGCCTCTGTTCCCAATAAGTCATACCATCTTTTTCGATCTTTTCTCGTTTGGCGCTAACTGTCAAAAAGTTTTCAGAGAGACGCGTCTTGATAGATTCTTTTTCAAAACCCGCCATGTCAAGAATTATAACAAGATCAGATCCGTCTTCGAACATATCGACAGCAGGAAGAATCATTTCGTAAACGTCTTTCGATCTCACGCCAATCTCATGCATAAATTCTTTCGATATGTGTTGCAACAACATACTCATAAGTTTTCGAGAAGCCCGTCGTTTGATAAAAGCATATCTCGAATATTTTGCACTTTTTATCCCGTGACACTCCTTTCCTTAATAACTGTCTGAGTAATGCTGTTATACTTAGTGGCCTAGAGTGTTCTCCGATGTAATATGGTACAAGCTTACTGTGTCAAATGCAAAGCAAAAAGAGACATCAAAGATGCGAAAAAAATCACGATGAAAAATGGCAAACCAGCAACACAAGGTGTTTGCCCAGTCTGTGGAACTAAAGTATTCAGAATCGGTTCTGGATAAATAACATCACTTTTTTCTGTGTCCATCCGAGTTTCCAACCCTCGGATGGCGGTACCAGAACCCGACGAAATGCAATCCTTGATTGTATCGTAATCCGCTATATCCAAGAGGAGAAAATACAGCGGCATATTTTCTGCTAAATGACAAATTCCTTTAGATTTCGGCTGTTCTTGACATAAGAATTGCATATGCAAAACGCGATAGCGCTAGCATTCAATGCGATCGTACTCGTATTGCTCGGCGCTATTGTTTACTACGGAGTATCACTCCTAGAAATGCTTCGAAAGGGCAAGACGGACAAAATGTGGAGCTAAGCATTAATTGGTTCACTAATTCTTGTCGACGGCATTATTACTTTGACTGTCGGAATATTCGAGGGTTCTATTTCCAATGCCTTGGTTCCGTGGCACGAGACATTGGTGCAGTACTGGTATTTTCCGGTTCAATTGTAGGTATGGCTAGCTCAAAAGAAAGATTTGTCAGACCAGCTACCAAAGAACCGTTCCAGCACGATCAGTCTCACGGCATTGAGAATTAGCCATCTTTTTTTTGGAAAACGGCAAGAAAGGCCAAATATTTCCGCTCTAAAGGGAGCATTCAGAGCAGTCTCACCAAGACTCAATTTGCATGACTGCATGGCAGAGTCCGGTGGATCTGTTCTTTCCTTTTTCTTCAATCGATGAATTTTGACTCGTGCATTTGGCGTCTTAGCAAAGATTTCACGGTTTGCATGCTTTCTAGATTCATTGAACAGACTTCGAACCGTTTCACTTCAACTTACTAAAGAGATTGTGAAAACAAGCAGTATTTTCTGGCCGATTCAGCAAGAATTGTTTCCAAAAAGAGTGGAATCACGTTTGGGTCAGATAAAAACATCGAATCATATTTTAAAGAGTTGCAAAATGGGTTTCTACTGATCCGAAGATATGATATATTATTTGACAAAGCACACCGTCTCTGCTGAATCTGATGGGAGGACGGTCCAAATTTACCTCAGCAGGCCTACTGTTCCGGATAAGAGACCCGTAATAATAGTGGTGCATGAATGGTGGGGGTTGAACGATAATATCAGAAGTATAGCAGACCGTTATGCGAGTTTAGGTTACGTCGCATTAGCCCCCGATCTGTTCGGCGGTGTGATTCCAAACGATCGAGTCGAAGCCGCGAAACAAGCTGAAAACGTTTCTCCCGATATCTCTGCGAAGATTCTTAAATCTGTCCTTGACTACGCAACAATGAGAGATTTTACAAACCCATCCAAGATAGGGATGCATGGGTTCTGTTTCGGTGGAACGCATGCTTTCAATTTTATCTGCGGATCAAAAAAGATAGCCGCAGCGACAATTTTCTATGCAAGCGTGCTTCCGAAACCAGAAAAACTGTCAAACATAACTGCGCCGCTTTTGATAGTATATGGGGACAAGGACAATGCCGTAAAGGTTGATCGAGTTCGCGAACTTGAAAACACGCTAAAGAAATTGAAGAAGAACGTACAGTTCGAAATTTATGCTGGTGCTGGACACGCCTTTTGCAATGAATCGAATTCAAATTACAACAAGGAGGCTGCAACAGATGCATGGGAAAAAACGATAAAATTCTTTGGAACCTACATTCCTGTTCCCAAAATCTGAGGAAATACCACCCAGCTAAACGCACGAGCTTTAATGAAGTTTCTTTGAGCGAAATTTGAGTGGAGTTGTTTGGTTGACTGCAACTGAGTGCAATATATTGCATTCATCAGGTTTGGGGGCGAAGCTATGCAGGAGAATACTTTGACAGAACCTATATCAACAGGGTCAAACGTAGTCTAGACAAATGGGCACCGCTTACATTCTCTTAAACGTAGATCCAGGGCACGAAGAAGACGTGATCAAATCTGTCAGATCAACTGGCAAAGTGAGCGAAGCACACAGAATCTATGGAATTTATGACACTATTGTAAAGGTCGTGGGCGACACAGAAGACATCAAGAAAGCGATCATGCACATAAGGGGACTCAAAAACATAAGGTCGACGCTTACTCTTACCGTAATAGAATAGTGTCATCGCTTCAAGCAATTGGGACAAACACAGTCCCACGCCTTACGTTTCAGTTCGGCCCTCTTTTCTTGCATCAGCACTACTTCGGAACACCAGCACCCAAATGATAGCGGACCCTCGCACTCGAACTTAGCCCCACAAATCTCGCAATTGAGAGTACGAGTCATTCGCGATGTCTCTTCGAGTTTGCTCAATTATAGATAACGCAAGTCTTAAAGCAGCTGGCTGGATTAGCCAGGCGGCATGCGCTTCACCAAGAATTTGACAATTGTTGCGCTTTTCACCTCACTGATTATCGCGAGCGACTACGCACTTGCCCCGGTATTCAACGTCAAATTGGTTGATTCGTTGGTCTTCTCGTCGGCTTACTCTTTTGGACTTCGAATCGGTGCATACATAGCGATACTATCAGAACTCGTTTGGGGCGTTTTCAATCCGAATGGATTTGGTGGGCTGATTATTCCATTTCTTGTTGTTGGTGAGATAATCTATGCATTTGCGGGATATTCGGCTTCGAAATTGTGGAAACTGGAGGAAGTCAAAACTTTATCGCCAAGAAACTTATTTTTCGGCGCGACTCTGGCAATATGCGCATTCGTATGGGATCTTGAAACAAATCTAGCCACGGCCTTTTTGGAAGGCGCACATACCCTGATTCAATATCTTACCGTTGTGTTATTCGGTATTATTCCGTTTGCCATTGCTCACGAATTGAGCGATTTCGTGTTTGGAACAGTGCTCGTTCCGATTGTGATTTTGCAATTTAAGCGTCATTCAAACCAATTCAGAAAACACTTGCAACTCGTCGCTACAGGGGTTCCTGGATCGGAGTAAACTGGGTGAATAATTGTTGCCACAACTGAAGACTCTCTATGGCGTGATTGCACTTCTTATCGCGATTGTTATCATTGTCTCTAGCATTGGAGGCCTGTATTTTGTCAAGTACTCCCAAGTCTCTTCTGACAATTCGATTTACCTGAAACAACTGGAACAGTTGAACGTGAAATACGATACTAATGTCGTGATTGACTATGGCAATGGAACACATACTTGGTATAATGACACTCTGGTACAACCAGGATCGAATTTGTACACAGTGACTGTTCTGGTTACCAATGGAAACGTAAACGCGACTTATAGCAGTCAATTCGATTCTCATTTCATCAATGGTATTGGAGGCATCCAAAACACCAATTCTGAATTCTGGTTCCTGTGGACATACGACCAGAGCAATACGACGTCACCATGGCAAATGGCCCAAGTCGGCGCCGATCAGATCACGGTACTCAATGGCTCTGTTTTCGCGTGGACTTTTTGTGGAATGACACCCACATATGAGCCGAATTGTTCTCCGCCATAGGGAAATGGTAAAAACCCAGGGTTTTCTGAAACATCCCACCCGAATTCTTAAATTTGATTTTATATGCGTGATTCGTTGAATTAGATCATCGATCTCTTTGAGCTCCGTGAGCAAGATACAAAGTCAAGAAATAGAGAGCATTGTTACGACGCTTCCCAGTGCGACAGAGATTGTTAGTCTTCTTGGCTTAGAGCACAAACTGGTTGGAATTACCCACGAGTGTGATTATCCACCCTCGATCAGAAAAAAACCAGTAGTTATGCGAACGGTATTCGACAGCAAGAAAATGACAAACAAGCAAATCGATGATTCAGTTCTCTCTTACGTTACCAAGGGGAAATCGATTTACGAGATTGATGAAGAATTACTAAAATCTCTAAAGCCAGATCTGATCATAACTCAGGAACTATGTGAAGTGTGCGCGACCCCACTTCGAGAGGTTGCGAAAATTATCGGCGGTTTGAGACCTATACCCAAAATCCTCTCGCTAACCCCGCATGATCTTGAAGATGTTTTGAAAAACGTGGTTCGGGTTGGTAGAGCCACCGGGTATCCAGATCGGGCGAAACAGATTGTGGAAAAACTTCAATCAAGAATTGACGCTGTCAAAGAAAAATGCTCAAGATCTGAAATCAGACCTAGCGTATTTTGTCTTGAGTGGATGGATCCAATTTATTGTTCTGGTCATTGGATGCCAGAGCTAGTCAAGTATGCAGGTGGGAAGGAAGTACTTGGCAAATTTGGAGAACCCTCTACAGTTGTTGATTGGGATAAAGTTTTGAATTCAGATCCTGA
>DATLTL010000127.1:0-6735 GCA_035533635.1 Nitrososphaerales archaeon | reverse complement strand
CCACATCTGAACACCGAATCTCGATTTGACGGTGTTATCATACATGAGTACGGGATTGAGGGATTGTGATCTGAGAACTTTTTCAGAAGAATGGCTGGTCGTTGAAAAAATCCTGTAATTGTAGTAAATTGGTGCTATTGACAAAACTCCTGTCGCAGTGACTAGAGCTACAAGATATCGGGTAGTTGTTATCGGGAATATATTGGGAAGCAGGAAAAAGACTGCGAGCAATGCAGCGAATGCAAAAGCAAACGAAAGGAACATTTGTCTTAGTTTCTTCAATCCATACACTGGGATGTAGCTGATTCTGTGCGTCGAAATCGTTGCGGCTGCTATTATTGAGAACGTCACGAGCTGGGCCGGGATGTTTGAAAGCAAACCAAAAAAGTATAGTCCCGCTGTGATTCCAAGTAATAATATTCCGAGTGTGTAATAACTCCTTTTCAATATCCGTTTGGCCTCTGAAAAGTTGGACTGGTCATAATAGAAAACAAAGAGCCTGTTGAAGGAATTAGCCGGCCCCTCAGTTAGCAAGATTCCCAAGAAGACTCCCGAAATCAGCGCGGTGACGGTAGAGAGAGGCAATCCCCATGCGAGCCACAATGATACGCCGAAGACATACAGTATAGCCAACGCACCAAGCCAAGGGAAGGTCATAACCAGAGCTTCAGACAATCTGCGCCTTACCGTTGGGGCAGTTGTGACAGAGCTTTGACTTACTACTCTGGTCTTCTTTGGGTCCACGTAGAAATCGATGAAATCGTATAATCGCTTAGAAAGCTCGAAAAGATCTGTGAACCCATTATCAGCAGCAATTTTATCTGTGTACCCCAAAACTTCGAGGAATACTACGATGTCAGCGACAGTGTCTATGTTCGGCTGGATTTCGACAACAGAACGTGCTGTTTTCTGCAAAAAGATTCTCTCATCTCTGGAGAGAAGTCCTTTGTCAAGGAAAGATGATTCCAGCATACACTTCAACAATCCATGTTACTGAGCCGGGATTCCAACACTTCTTACTAGTTCGGTCAATCCTTCGTTTAAGTTGACCGAAGATGCGTAACCGAGGATTTTCCTTATTTTCGTGATCGATGCAGCGCCACGAAGAACGTCACCTGGTCGCGGAGGCGCGAACCTATTTTGAATATCTGGAGTCTGCGTCAGTTTCCTCAGATTTTCAAATAATTGGAGTACACTAGTCGAGTTGCCCGACGCTACGTTGAAGGCTTCTCCGGGCGAAACCTCTGATTCCATTGCGAGCATATTCGCCTGCACTATATCTTTGACATTGACGAAATCGCGTGTCTGTAATCCATCGCCGAAGATCACTGGTTGCTTTCCCTGCAGGAGATTGTTAGTTAGGACAGTAATCACGCCGCTGTAATCTCCGTTTTTTTGCCTGGGACCGTACACGTTGAAATATCTCAGCATCACTCCTTCCAATCCATAGGTTCTGTAGTATGCGCTGACGTATGCTTCAACTGCAAACTTCGAAGCTCCATAAGGTGTTGAAGGCGCGCAAATGAGATCCTCAGACGCATATGGTCCGTTTATGATTCCGTAAACAGCTGCCGATGAAGCGAATACGAATCTTCTCACATGTTTGCTTACGCAGAAATTCATCACTTCAAGCGCCCCGTTTACGTTCACGTCGTGGACAAGCATAGGTTCATGAATTGACCTCGGCACGCTTACAATAGCTGCCTCGTGGAATACTGTGTCCACTCCGTCAACATCGCGCAATACTTGCTTGATGTCCTTGATATCACCAACCATTACTCGCAGCAATGGGTTGTCTTTGTGCGACTTTAGATTCTCCATCGAACCAGTTGAAAAATCATCTATCACGATAGTTTCAATGCTCCTCTTGATCAGTTCGTCCACAATGTGACTGCCAATGAAACCAGCTCCACCAGTGACAATAGCTTTGGAAGGCATCATCTTCGTATTACCTCGGTTATCGGAGCTTCTCTGCGCCCTGTTTTCTCTCTCGAACTTGCGAGTTGTTCGTACAACTGTCTGTACTGGTTGGTTGACCTCTCTATACTGAATTGGTTCTTCGCGCGCGCGATTGCCTTTGCCTCAAGGTCCTTTCTCAATTCTTTGTCCCTCAAAAGCGTCAGAATACCATTCGCAAGATCCTTCGGGCTTCTACTTCTTACGAGCAATCCGCATCCTTCCAGCGCCTCATCAATACCTCCAACATTTGTTGCAACTACGGCTTTTCCGCAAGCCATTGCTTCAATTATAGCGAAAGGAAAACCTTCTGTGATGCTACTAAAGGCGACAACATCTCCAAGATTGTAGGCCTTTTCGGGTTCCTTGGTGCCACCCATGAATTTGAAATTGTTCTCGAGCCGCAATTTCGTGACCATTTCTGTGCATCTCTCAGAATATTCGCGTTCTCTCGATTCGCCGAAGAGCAAACACTTGACATCCTTCACGCTCTGCGATACGTAACTTATTGCTTGTATCAGGCCTACGATATCCTTGAAGACACTTACTCTTGCAACGGAAACAACGGTCGGTCTGTTGTCCACTCTCTTTAGTTCCATGGGCCTGAACTTTTGAGTATCAATCCCGTTATAGATTACACGAGTTTTGTTTTTGTTCGCCCCAAGTCTCCACTCCCAAGCTTCATTCGCCTGACAAACAGGCACAATGATGTCAGCAATCGAGTAGACAGCCCTAACCACATTGCTGGTGAACGCTGTCCAAAAAATCTTGGAGGGCTCATTGTCCAGAAAAGCATTGTAATACAATATCAGCTCCCGGAAGGCAACTCCGTGCTCCGTGGATATCACTGGCGTGTTATCTTCAATTTTTGCACATATTGCTATCATAGAAGGTAACCAAGCGAGAGAGCAGTGAATGACGTCGACTTTTGGTATCTCGATTGAAAGAATCTGCATGCTTCTCTGAAGCATCTGGTAATTAGTCAACGCGTCCTTCAGAGTCATCTCTTTGTAGAGTTGGTCAACTCTTATACGATCTAGAAAAATCTCCCAGGTGAGATAGTGCTCGAAGCATTTCTTTGCATCGTAAATCATTAGGAATTTGTGGATTTTCGAAATCGATTTTGCAACTTCGGACGGGTCGCTGTTATCCGATAGTATATTGAACAAGAAATCCTTGTAGAGCGGTATGAATTTTTCCCTTACCACTGATTCACTCGTGCGAAGAACTTTGGGGAAAAACGCTTTTTCCTCTCTGTGAAATTCCTCATATCGATTCGTTCCAAAAATTGGAAATTCAATCACTTTGCTCACGTTTCTAGGTAGGGCATAACGTGCATCTGCGTTTGGGTTCGAGAGCTGATTCAAGATGACGAATTCCCAATCGGACATTTTTTCGACCAGGCTCTTCGTCCAGAAGTAAACTCCTCCCGAGACGACGTTTGGATAATTATCCCAGTTGATTAGTAATGCTCTTCTCATAAATCCCACTTTCTCAAGGCTCGTGTGTCTTCACTTTCGTTACAGCGGATCTTGTCGTCAAGTATGATTGAGATTTCCTTATCTGTAGAAACTTCTCAGTTGCCTGAACAACTTCAGTAGAACTTTTCAAATGAGTGATATCTCTCCCGATCTTCAAATTTCCAAGAATGCCATTGGCCAGTGGCAGTTGGATCTTTTCATCCTGATAAAATGGGTCGACTCTCTTCGCAAGCAAGCTGAAGCGTTTGTAAATCTCTTGAGCTTTCTGATTTTCGCCGGCAAGGAGCAAATATTCGTAGGTCTCTCTCAATGACCAGAGTGATTCTCTTATCGAATGACTCATTGTGATTTCTGAATTTTCCTGATATATGCTAGCAGTTTCGGAGTATAACGAATGTGCAAGGCTCAAATCGCCCATTCTTGCTAGACAATCAGCCGCGCATGAGGAGCTTAGTGCTGCCCTAAGTAGCATATGTTGTCCTAAACAATCGCTCGCATCTTGCAGATAGAAACGTATAGCAGAAAGATAATCCTCTTCATCCTCACTTCTAGTGGCCCTGAACCACAGATTCGAATCGTCAGCTATTCTGTCGATCCAGGTAATATTTTGCATAACAGCAGTATTGATGAAACGCTACTCTTTAACAGACAGCAACTATGTTTCGGAAGAAAGAACTAGTAAAATGTTCTAACGAATGTTATGAAATTTACTTGCGTCACTTGTATTACCAATTGTCTGCGGAGTAAGATAATGTGCTCCATAATAGGCTACCGCGGTCAGATGCAAGCCGCTCCATTGCTTGTCAAGGGACTCGAGCGAATGGAGTATAGAGGATACGACAGCACTGGCGTAGCAACAGTTTTTCAAGACAAGATTATAATGAGGAAAGGTGTTGGCAAGGTTGCTGAAGTTAATTCCAGCATTCATCTTGACAAACTGCCTGGAGACGTAGGGATAGGGCATACGAGATGGGCGACACATGGCGGGGCGAATGTGGCAAACGCTCATCCACAACTTTCTAGTTCAGGCAAGGTTGCTATAATCCATAATGGAATAATTGACAATTATCAGGAATTGAAGCAGAAATTAATGCGGGATGGTTACACTTTCGAAAGCGAGACCGACAGCGAAGTGATTGCGAACCTCCTGCAGCTTCATTATGGCCAAAATAAAAATGTAAAGGACGCAGTCGTTCAAAGTGTCGCCGAGCTCAAAGGGGATTACGCCTTTGCCGCAATTTTCGAGAACAAAACACTCGCAGCAGCAAGATTTCACGAACCGCTGATCGTTGGAGTAAGCAAAGAGGGCTACTTTATTGCAAGCGATGTTTTGGGATTCGTTGAGTACACTGATCAGGCTATTTACGTTGACAACGGGGATATCGTTCTCATCAATCATGAAGGTGTGTCATTTTGCGATTTTGAAGGTAAACCGGTAGACCGTCAAACTGTCAAGATCGCGTACGAGATGGCTGACTCGGATAAGGGCGGCTATGTTCATCACACTCTAAAGGAGATTTACGATCAACCAGTAACAGTATTGAAGGCTGGAGAAAAGACCAATCGAGAGTTGAGCGAAGCAATAGAATTGATCAGACGCACCAACAAAATCTACATCACTGCCAGTGGGAGCAGTTTTAACGCGGCGCTTGTTGCAAAGTATCTGTTCTCTAATCATGCAAAGGTTAACGTCGAACTTATTCTAGCAAGCGAAGCGCGATACTCCGACAATTACTTTGACAAAAACTCTGTCCTAATTGCGATCTCCCAGAGTGGAGAAACAGCTGATGTTTTGGAGTCTGTCGGTATCGCCAAGGAGAAGGGCGCGAAGATCATCTCTATAGTAAACGTGATGACATCTTCACTTGTACGGTTGTCATCGATTTCCATAGGACTTAATTGTGGTCCTGAGATCGGTGTGGCAGCAACCAAGAGTTTTACCAGTGAGCTAGCAGTCTTGTACAAGATCGCAGACGGATTATGCGAAGGTTGTGTGGGATTAGATTTTAACGAAGCTTCGACACAAATCTCGAAAATTCTTCTCGACCATTCAAAAATGGAGTATCTTGCGAAAAGTATCCGAAATGCTTCGGACATATATGTTCTGGGCAGGGGAATCAATTACTGCATCGCTGCGGAAGCAGCTCTCAAACTAAAGGAACTCACTTACGTCCATGCTGAGGCACTGCCAGGAGGAGAACTGAAGCATGGGCCGCTGGCTCTCTTAGATTCCGATGCTTATGTCATAGTATTGAGCCCGTCTGACTCGACCGGCACCGACGCGATAGCTAGCGCCCACCAAGCCAAGGCTCGTGGAGCAAAGATAATTGGCGTGTCAGATAGACCCAACGAAATATACGATTACTGGATTGAGTTACCGAAGGTAAATTCCAATCTTTTCCCCTTCGTCGAGATTATTCCGCTCCAGCTTCTTTCTTACTACTTGGCTTTAGAGAAGAATGCGGATCCAGACTATCCTAGAAACCTTGCGAAATCAGCCACGGTAAAATAGGAATAAAGTTTTGAGGAAAGGCAGGCATCTTCTGACGGAAAATATGACGACTTTGCGACTAGATCCGAACAAACGGGTGAAAAAAATGGTCGAAAGTTGAAGATGAAAAGTACTGAGGTAAGCTTAGAGTTACCAGAGAATCTAGGCAAATTCGGAATAGTTCCCTTTGGATTTTGAATCCCACCATTTGACGCTAAGCGGAAGAAAACTATCTTTGTAAGTTAGAGATCGATAGGTTTTCCCCCGCTTGATGTGCTGCAAGGAATTGAGAGTGCTTGCGCCTGAGAGTTCTCCAATTACATTTTCTGGAGCATTTTCTGGATGGGCGAAACCAATTGTGGAAGTTCTATTGGGCTTGGTGAAACCAAATGCGACATTTCATCAGATAGGTTCAGGTACTGCATTCCCTTTTCCGTGAGCTGATACAGGTTAGTCTCGGAGACTTGGCTGATCAGTCCTTGCTGCAATATGAAACCGAGGTACTCTTCTATCTGGGTGTATGACAGGTAGGCACCATACATCAGTCTAGTCTTTGTAGCTTTGTTGCTGGCGACAACCCTTAGAATGTTTGAAAGGATTTCACCTCTGCTCCGATATTTCAATTGCAAAACACCGAAATCGGAGAACTTCCTACGCTCGTTCTTCTTGCTCCCTTGAGGAGTATTGCTTCGACTTTTCTAACCACATTACTGTTAGTCATGTTAATTCAGTATGTATGTTAGGTAGCTCGACTACGTATGCAGTGTGTCTAACAGAGTGAGATAATACGATTGGGAAGTTCATTAT
>DATLTL010000126.1:0-7216 GCA_035533635.1 Nitrososphaerales archaeon | reverse complement strand
TGGTCAAAATTCAATATAAATCAAGCGGTATTCGTAAAGCGCAATTGCAAAATATCTCGGTTTCTGCAGGTTTGCTGGTATGAGCAAAGAGCAAGACAGTGCAGAGATCGGGATAATCGGCGGGACTGGAGTTTACGATCCCAGTATCTTTCAGGGAATCAAGGAAGTAAAGATTTTCACTCCTTACGGCTCGCCTTCTCATCATATATCTGTCGGCCAGTATGGTGGAAGAAGAATTGCGTTTGTACCTCGCCACGGCCGCGACCACTCTATTCCGCCGCACAAGATCAACTACCGCGCCAACATCTTCGCTCTAAAACAGCTGGGCGTCAAGAGAATTATCAGTGTTTCATCTGTCGGCAGTTTACGAGAGAATCTGAAGCCCGGAGAATTTGTTTTCCCAGATCAGTTCATCGACCGGACGAAGAGCCGTGCTGATACATTCTACGACGGCGCTCAAGTCGCGCATGTTTCTTCAGCGGATCCGTTCTGTCCAGAAATAAGAAAACTGCTATCACAATCGGCAGTAAAGAATTCTGTTTCTTCTCACGACGCCGCAACGTACGTATGCATCGAAGGACCAAGATTTTCTTCGAGAGCTGAATCGAAACTTTTTCGGCAGTGGGGCGCCGACATTATCGGCATGACATTGTATCCCGAAGTCATTCTTGCCAGAGAAGCCGAGCTCTGCTATTCGTGCTTAGCGATGGTCACAGATTACGATGTATGGGCGGACAAACCGGTTACAGCGGAAGAGGTCACCAAAGTAATGAAGAAAAATGTCGAGAACTCAAAAAAACTGATCCTCGATGTAATCACCGCAATGCCAAAAGAGAGAAAGTGCTCCTGCGGGCACGCCCTCGAAGGCGCAATGCTGTAATCTAGCTCAAATAGCGGTTCTCAGAGCATGCTTGGCGTGCAAAAGGCCGGATTCCCTTCAGAGCAAGAGCTGAAATCAAGACTTCGTGTGATCCGTGGTTGGCCAAAACCAGGTGTCAATTTCATCGACATCACTACTCTCCTCAAGGATGCGAAGGCATTCAGGACGGTTATTGACATCATGACAGATCATTTTGCGAAAAAGAAGATAGACGCGATTGTTGGAATCGAGGCTAGAGGATTAATGCTCGGGTCTCCGATCGCGTATAATCTCGGAATCGGTTTCGTTCCTGCTAGAAAGAAGGGGAAACTCCCAGCAGAAAAGTACACAATGGAGTACACGCTGGAATATGGTTCGGAATTTATCGAAATGCACACTGACGGTTTGAACACAGGTCAGCGAGTAGCGATCATCGATGATCTTCTCGCTACTGGCGGGACTGCAGAAGCTACTGGGAAGCTCGTAGAGAAACTTGGCGGAGTAGTCGGCGGATACGGCTTTCTCGTCGAATTGGATTTCCTTCACGGAAGAGACAAGATCAAGAAATACGATATTCAGTCCCTAGTCCACTTTGATGAATGACTACTCTTCCATCGCTTTCTTTTGAAGCGCGTCAATTGTTTTTTGCGGAATTTCTTTGAAAAGGTTACACCAATCCCGTCCGGAAACGATCAAGTTGAACTCTTTGAGCTTCGAGTGTATACACAGGCCCCTCTCGAAAACGTCTGCGTTGAGTGGGTCGTTCGGTTTGAACCAGATGCATGACAAGCAGTTCTCATACTGCCAGCTGATCCTCTTCAGATTCTTGTACAATTCTGCTTCTTCTTGCGGCATACCTTTGAAGAACCATCTCCTTCTCTTTTATTGGTTGTGAGTGTAAGACTATCGGCTCCACGAATGTCTGAAAACATATTACGCGACAAGAGTTACCTGATCTAGTTGTCTACCAACGAACTTTCAGAAAAGGGAAGGCTCTCTTTCGAATGGGCACTCTCGCACATGCCGGTTCTGACTTTCGCTGAAAAGTACATTCGTAAAAAAATCGGGAAAAACAACCCATTGGCAGGGTTGAAAGTATCAGCTTGCCTACATATTTCAAAGGAAACCGCAGTTCTGATTCACTCTCTTCATTCGCTTGGATTGGAAATACGACTAGTCGCAGCGAATCCGTTGTCAAGCCAAGACGACATTGTTAGTTTCCTTTCCGATGAAGGAATTCAAGTCCACGCCCACAAAGGAGAAACTGTTGAGGAATACAATAACGAGATAGTTCAAGCTGCAAAATCTAGACCAGATCTTATAGTGGACGATGGTGGAGATCTACACGTTGCGTACGCTAGGACCAGATTGGATTCATGCTTTGGCGGATCTGACGAAACGACATCGGGGACGATCAGACTGCGAGCCTTGGATAAAAGTGGGAAGCTTCGTTATCCCGCGATCCCGGTGAACGAAGCGAATACGAAGCATCTATTCGACAACAGATACGGCACTGGGCAGAGCGCAGTCGACGGACTGATTAGGGCAACGGGTCTGCTCCTCGCTGGAAAGCTTGTTGTCATCGCAGGATATGGCTGGGTGGGAAAAGGTGTCGCTGAAAAAGTGCGTGGACTGGGATCGCGCGTCGTTGTCACAGAAGTCGATCCAATCAGATCTCTAGAAGCGAAACTCGACGGCTATCAAGTGCTTCAAATGAGCGATGCCGCAAAGATTGGGGACATATTTCTCACGTGCACCGGCCAGATAGACGTGATTAATTCTAGTCATTTCAAGCTACTAAAAGACGGCGTGATACTGGGAAACGTCGGACATTTCAACGAAGAAGTTGACACGCGGTCGCTCTTTCGAATGGGCGAGAGAGTAGAGCAGGTAAGAGAAAACGTCGCGAAGATAGAGCTCAAGGCCTTAGGAAAGACGATAAGCGTGTATCTGCTAAATCAAGGACGCGTGGTAAACCTTGTATCAGCCGAAGGACATCCGCCAGAGATAATGCAGCTCTCGTTTGCAAACCAGCTTCTTTCCGTTTATCATCTTGTTACGCACCGGAAGGAACTGGCTAGAAAAAAGGAGAAACTGATTCCATTTCCACCGGAGATAGATGATATGGTTTCGCAATTCGCGCTTGAAGGATTCGGTCTGAAGATAGATCGATTGAGCAAGAGGCAGAAGAAGTATGCTTCCTCCTTCACCCGTGGATCTGCATAATGACGGTTCTCTTCCGCGGTCTGACGTCGAACTCTGCCAAAACGATCTGTTGCCATTCACCTAGCATCAATTTCCTTTTTGCAAAAGGGATCGATAAGCTCACTCCCAGTATTCCCGATCTTACGTGTGAATGTCCATTCCCGTCGTGCCAAGCTAGTTCATGCTCATAGATTCCAGATTTTGCGGCAATCTTCTCCATTGCGTTTCTGAAATCATTCAGTATACCTGGTTCCCACTCGATTATTGTCAAACTTGAAGTCGTGGATTGCAGGAATAGGTTGACAGAACCGTCGTGCGCATCCGAGTGTTCTATCACATTCTGTATGTGCTCAGTGATGTTCAAAATATCATTCTCGCCTTTTGTGGCAAACTCGAGCTTGTGAGTCTCCATCATTGAGATCGGCTAGAAATCGAGCCATAGCATTATTAAAGTCACAGAAACATTCAATGGTTCACTTTTCTCGGGAATCACGTTATTCTCGCTGAATGGTCATCGGAGTGTTTTAGAATTGACAAAGTGGGTAGTTACATCGGCGTGGCCTTACTCTTCGGACATTCCGCACCTGGGCAACATGATTGGTTCAGTCTTGTCTGCCGATGTGTTTGCAAGGTTCCAGAGGCTTATCGGTAATGAGGTCGTGTTCGTTTCCGGCTCTGATGAACATGGTACTCCGGTAGAGGTTGAAGCGATAAAAAGGAAAATACCAATAAAACAACTTGCAGACGAAAATCACACCCGGATTTGCAAAATTTTCAACGGGTGGAACATGTCTTATGACAACTACACTCGTACTGAATCCGAAACCCACAAGAAATTCATAAGGCAGATCTACACGGAAATCTACGAGAACGATTCCTACATTTTTACCCAGGTCGAAAGAATACACTACTGCTCGAACGACAAGCGCTTTCTTCCCGACAGGTTCGTGGAAGGCACATGCCCATATTGTGGATTCGAGAGCGCCAGAGGCGACCAGTGCGATAACTGCGGGCGTCCCTTGGATGCGGAACGGTTAATCAAAGCGTACTGCGTCATCTGTAAACAGCCCACCGAGCTGCGTGAGACTACGCAGTGGTTCTTTGATCTCCCAAAGCTATCTGACTATGTCTCAGATTACTTGTCTCGTGCGGAACTATCCACCAATGTTATCAAATTCTGCCGAGGCTGGATAAAGGATGGCCTCCGACCCAGATCAATTACCCGAGATTCGGATTGGGGAATCAAGGCTCCATTTCCAGGCGCAGAAAAAAAGACCATCTATGTCTGGATGGAAGCTGTTCTGGGATATGTTTCTGCTGTCATCGAGTACTTTGAAAAGAAAGGAACTCCCGAGAGATGGAAGGAATTTTGGCTAGATCCGAACGCTAAAACGTCGTTCTTCATTGGAAAGGACAACATTCCATTCCATGCAATAATCCTGCCGTCGCTCCTAAAAGCGTCAGGGAAGGAGTATAACGAGCCAAATTTGATTAGCTCGACCGAGTTTCTAAATTTTGAAAACCAGAAATTCTCGAAGAGTCGCAAGATCGGTATCTGGACAGATGAAGCTCTGGAATTACTTCCAGCAGATTACTGGAGGTTTTCGCTTGTTGCATTAAGACCCGAAGCCGGAGATGTGAACTTTGGCTGGGACTCTTTCACGGAGAAAGTGAACAACGATCTGAATGATGCGATTGGGAATTTCGTGAATCGAACACTTGTTGGCGTCTCCAAATTCGCTAACAACCGCTTCGAGCTGAAGTTATCTGACATTCCGAAGGAGTATTCTGATCTTGTGGTTCAGGCAAAAGACAGACATGCCAAAGTTCACGAATTATACTCCAAGGTTGAGCTACAATCTGCTTGTAGGAGTATAGTGGTGCAGGCTTTTGAGGCAAATAGATTTCTCAGTGCAACAGAGCCCTGGAAAGTAGTAAAAAATGACAAATCAAAAGCACTGCAGATACTCTACGTTTCGCTGTCGACATTGAAACTACTCTCGAGCGAACTTTATCCGATAATTCCCGAAACTTCGCTCAAGATAGTAAAGCAATCCGGCGTTTTCAAAAAGACAAATGGGAATCCTTCTTGGGAAGATACGTCAATAGACAATGACCTGCCCATAGTAGCAAGCGGGATCAAACCCATCTTCTCAAAGGTCAATGCCGAAGAGCTGCGAATGAAACTTGACTCGCTCCGCGCTAGCAAATGAGTTAAAACGCCATTTTGAGCATTGATTTGGCATGACTGAATCTCCGCAACCAACCGAACCGCCGACGCCGGAAGTTACGTTTGATGAATTCAGGAAAATAGACATTCGTGTGGCTAAAGTGCTAGAGGTTTCAAGAGTTCCGAACTCTGCGAAACTGGTAAAATTAATCCTGGACGTTGGCGGTCAGAGGAAACAGTGCATCGCCGGCATTGGCACCGCGTACTCTCCGGAACAATTGCAAGACAAACTGATCGCAGTCGTGATGAACATGAAACCGAGGAGTCTCATGGGGCTTGTATCGGAGGTGATGCTACTAGCTGCCGGAGACGGACCTGAGATTTCTGTATTAACTCTAGATCACCCCTTGAATACTGGCGCAAGAGTCACCTGATCAACGTCTTGATCGACGACACTCTGAAAGAACTCTTCGATCAGGTGGAGCGGTACGTCACTCCACTAATCGCAAGTGATCCCGAGAGCAAGTTAAGCAAAGAGGAAAATAAGATTCTAGCGTTGCAACAGATTAACAGACTGAACCAAAAGATTGGGTTTATTGCGAGATCTAACAAGAACGAAATGGTTGACATGAAAGCATTGCAAACTTTTGTGAACAGCATTACTATAGGAGTAAAGAATGATAACGTGCCTCAAATCAAGTACGGACTGACTCAGGTGCGAAATATGATTTCCTCTTTTTCCAAAGAGACAGGATAAAGCTAGTCAAACTTTATAGCGAGTGCAGAGAGGTTTCGATAGAAGCGGGCCAGTCGTCTAGGGAACCTGGTAATGCCGATTCGGACAACCTGGTTAGGACAACACCCTTACACGGTGTGGGTCGTCGGTTCAAATCCGGCCTGGCCCACTCCTATTTCGGTGTAAAACCGTATATATTCCGATAAAGACTTTGTACTTGAATCACTTTGGCTATGAAAGGCAGGAAGTACGAGTACCTGCTTCAAGATAAGGATGTAAAACGATGGTTTGACAATGTTTCCAGAGGCTCAATCATTACATCCACCGTCTACCTTCGAAGACTAGGCGCATTTTGCGAGAAGAAGAGATTCTCTCCAAAGGACATTATCGCGATGCCTCAGAAGGAGATCAACAATTTGCTTCTCGACACCGTGTCAGAGCTTGCAGGGCAAAAGAAAGCTGGGTCTTATATTTCTTCAAACATCAAGGCGCTGAAATCCTGGCTTGCCTTCAACGACATTGAGGTTAAAACCAAGATCAAGATTGAAGGCGCCGAGGACACTCCAACTCTCAGAAATGAGAGGACACCTACCCAAGACCAGCTCAGAAAGATTCTACTTGCTGCCGATACTCAGCAAAGAGTGGCTTGTTCTTTGCTCTGCTTCTCTGGATTTAGGCCGGAAACCGAAGGCGACTTTGAAGGGAAAGATGGGATTATACTACTTGATTTTCCAGAGATGGAAATCAAGAGAGGTATCGTCAGTTTTACGAGGATCCCCACTTTGGTCAAGGTTCGATGGAATCTGAGCAAAGCTGGACATGCCTATTTCACATTCCTAAACGAGGAGGGATGCCAATACCTCAAGAGTTACATCGAGGACAGAATCAGAGCCGGAGAAGAATTATCCCCGGAATCCCCTATCATCACACCGAAGAAGGCTAATGTCGAAAAGAAAGTTGGCTCTTTTATTCGGACTAACAATATTGGTGATATGATCCGCGTTCCAATCCGTAAAGCCGGCTTTGAATTGAGGCCCTATGTCTTGAGAGCGTACTTTGACACTCAGTTGATGATCGCGGAATCTAAGGGATTGATTCTCAGAGATTACAGAGCCTTCTTCATGGGTCACAAGGGCGATATTGAGAATCGCTATACTACAAATAAACTAAAACTGCCTCAATCAGTCATAGAAGACATGAGGCTAGCCTACAAGCGATCTAGCCAATTTCTAGAGACCGAGAGACC
>DATLTL010000125.1:0-3547 GCA_035533635.1 Nitrososphaerales archaeon | reverse complement strand
GCTGTGCTGATTTCGGCTACTCTGGGAAAAGCTATTCTAGCAAGTAACAGGCTTCAAGTCAGAAACCAGACTGCAGCAGCGACAATGATCGCCGGTAGGAAAATAATCAGCGCACCAATCACCAATACGATAATCAGAATCCCGATTATTAGTACGATTAATCCCCCGAGTATGTCCAAGATTCCAAGATGAGGCAAGATACGCCAAAGATTGGAATAGACTCAATATGGCAATATCTGAGTCCGTCATGACTCACTTAAAACGCTCTCATAAAGCGGCTTTCCTGATTATCTTAGGTAACCCGAAAATGGACACAAAAATTTTCTCGCTATTTTAAGAAAGTTTCAATCAATTTCTATCTCAGGCCAGAATAATAAGAGTAATAAGGGGGGCCGACTAATATAGCGTAATGTATACTCTAGAACAGTTCTTCGACATCTCAAAATCCAGTTCGAGTTCATTTCTAGCATTCTCACAAAACCCGTTTTTTGCACCGGATCTGCCGAATTAAACAGGAGCAGATACGCAAATGTCAGAACATATAGGAACTCGACAATTATATCCAATCAGGGGCGGATACTACGTGCCCGCACAGACTTTTGTCTTATTGCAGGATTACGAAGAGAAAGACTGGCCTGAAATTGTTTCCATCATTGCATCCTACACCAACGGGTACAGCGAAAAAGTTTGTTTGTCTCCAGAAGAAGAAACCAGTCTTTTGAACAGATTTTTGAAAAGGGAAAAGGTCGAGCTGGAAATTGACGACAGGATGCAGAAAATTCTTCTCACTCTTTGCGAAAGATCGCCGAGAAGGATTTGGGAAATTGCTGAGGTTGTCGAGCCGCCAATCCAAAGAGGCCGCAAGATTATCCCCAGCCCCCATCTTAGATCTGCAATAAAGAGAATGAACGGCACTCTAGTTATGAGTACAAAGAGCGAAGTTGAGATCACTGAATCTGGTTTGAAAGCAATTTCAAAGATTGTTGGCACTGCGAAAGTTGCAAAAGCCCGCAGAGACGGAGCAGCAGCAAAAGCCGCGAGAGATCAGGACAATCTGTTGAGGCGTGAACAGAACCTTACGCAAAATATGCTCTAAATCTGGAGTTATTATTAGCACGTCAATTCCTCGAACCAAACGTAATCGTTCTGGCTCGGGGGGCACATAACCTCCAAAGAGATAAATCAACTGATGTCCACAAACAAAACCTCCGAAAAAACGGAAAGTAAGCCCAGCAAGGGCTACGCCGCAAATCAGAGTGGCAAGAAGGTAATTCTCGTAACATATCCTGACGCATTCGTTCAGGAAGAAGCCAAGGGACTAATTGACGCCGCTGGGTACCGATTGATTGAGATGAGGACGCAGAGACGACTCGCAAACCCGCAGTACGGAATCGGACCGGGCAAGGCAGAGGAAATCAGGGACATCGCCGAAGAGAAAAAAACACAGATGGTCATAGTCGACGAGCGACTCTCATCCTCACAAGCGCACAATCTGGCCAAATTCACGCATCAAGAGGTTATTGATCGCGAGAGGCTAATCCTTGATATTTTCAACTCGCGGGCAACGACAACAGAAGCAAAACTTCAGGTCAAGCTTGCCGAATTGAAGTACGAAATTCCGCGGGCAAGAGAGGCTGTTAGAATATCCCTGAAGGGCGAGCAAGCTGGCTTCATGGGAATGGGCGAATACGCCGTCGACATTAAGTTTAGAGCGCTCAAAAAGCAGATGGTTCTGGTTCAGAAAAAACTCGAAGAAGCCAGACGCAGGCGAAAGCTCTTCATCACCTCGAGAGATAAGCTGAATCTTCCGTTTGTATCGCTGGCGGGTTATACAAGTAGCGGAAAAACTACGCTCTTCAATCGATTCGTATCCGAAACAAAAGAAGAGTCGCAGAGCCTATTCACGACCCTGACAACCACGACCCGCGCATTCGAGCCGCTCCAAGGGAAGAAGGTCTTACTTTCGGACACAGTCGGCTTTATCAGCAGACTCCCCACTTACATGGTTGAAGCTTTCAAATCTACTTTAGAGGAACTTTCTTATGCAAATCTAATCCTTCTTATGATCGACACTAGCGAGCCAATTGACAGCATCCGAATAAAATACGAGAGCTGCAGGGAAACCTTAGGGCAGTTGAACATAAACCCGGCAAAGATTCTTGTCGTATTGAACAAGGTTGATCTCATCACGAGTGATGAGCTGAAGGAAAGGATGTCTTTGTATCGCGACCTTCCAACAATGAGCATTTCCGCAAAGACTGGGGAAGGAACGAAGAGACTCAGGATCAGGATCGCCGAGAGAATTTTCGACGAAAGAGAGCTTGCGAGCGGCACTGTCAAGGAAGAACCTGACTACAGGGCGATTTACGCTCCGAAATCAATAGACTCCAAAATCGACTAAGCATGGAAGAATTCCTAATGTTTCGATCGATTGTCGAAGGCATAGCTGGAGTGGGCGTGATAATTCTCGGGATTCTCTTCATCGAATACCTACCGATGAACGCATCTAACTTGGCAACCGACGTCATATTCCTGGGAGCTGGAGTTTTAATCATAAGGAAGGCTTACCAAGATTACAAAAAGCCAAAAGTTCTGCCTCAACCTCAATCCAATAAGACCCAACAAAAACAGAAACAACAAGCAAAGAAAAGGAATTAGCAACTTTTCCGAGATGATGCTGTTGAGACCCCTACAACAGAACGAAAAAAAATCGCTTTACAGATTCACCAAGGTGACTCTTTACGTTCTGGGTGCAGCCCTGATCATATACGGTTGCTGGTATCTTGTTTCACAGTTTCTCTCGGCACCCAAAAATCCAGAATTCTGGCTGGGAATGTTTCCCGCGTACATTGGCTCCATGATGATTCTCATCTCACTCGCGATGAAGCTGGAGTGGTTCACCGATGCTAGACGGTTTTGGTAATTGCGATCTATTGAGAGTAAATAGATTCGCTCTAAACAATCTCATGCCCACATTTTCAGAAACCATTTTGTTTAATAAGGGGAATTCGGATGCTCTAAACAAGTAGGTAATGTTGATGTCCTTCCAATATCCGAAGCCCGTATCGGGCCCAACGAATGTAGTATTCTTTCTCTTTCAGTAAGCTCTCATACCAAGAGCACACGCAGTCCCTTTCAAAGAACCTTCAATGTGATTTCTGTTTTGTTTGGAGTTGAATAATCAATGAGCATCGTAATGAAGCCAAAGGCAACCAAGAGCCAAGTGGACGAAGTCATTCAAAAGATCAAGTCTGCCGGGCTCAAGGTCGACGTATCGTCTGGAGAGTACCAGACCGTAATCGGAATAATCGGCGACGAGAAAAAAGTCGATTTCGACCAGATCAAATCAATGACTGGAGTCAACGACGCAATTCGCATACAGTCAGCCTACAGGCTAGTAAGCAGGGGCTACATACCGAAGGATGTCAAGGTCAAGGTCGGAAATGTTACGATCGGTGGTGACGAGCCGCCAGTTTACATTTCAGGTCCTTGCTCGATTGAAAGTTACGAACAACTCTTCCGGATAGCGAAGCAGGTCAAGGATGCT
>DATLTL010000124.1:0-8448 GCA_035533635.1 Nitrososphaerales archaeon | reverse complement strand
TCAAAAATATCAAGATTAGAGATAGGACAACCTTGATGAAAAGTACTTTCTCACCATAGGTCTGAAATGCGAAAAGATCCTGATAGGATGGCAGATACCACGATATATTGTAGAGTCCAGTTAGGACAAGTATACCCAGCGTTGGGTTTGTTATCTTGGCAAAATCT
This sequence comes from Nitrososphaerales archaeon, assembly GCA_035533635.1. Lineage (GTDB taxonomy): Archaea > Thermoproteota > Nitrososphaeria > Nitrososphaerales > CADDZS01 > DATLTL01. The sequence continues at coordinate 8,281 of DATLTL010000124.1, read as the reverse complement.
TTCGCGATTTTTCCGACTATTTGCGTTCTCTCCGATTCATCCTTGGCAATGCGGTGCGATGCTGGCATAACAACTAGCCATATGAAAAAGGACCCGCCGACAAATATCACTGCACTGAATAAATGAACCCAGAGAACTGCTGTGTCAAGTAGCTCCAATTCTAAATTGCCGCTTCCTTTTCTTTTCCATAACTACAGTTGTTGTTTCTAAAAGTTGCTTGAGCCACTACTGCTATCTTGAAACATAGATGCATGCGGGATCTGATGAAAGAGGATCGCCATGGCTTGAGTAGGCTCTTGCTCTACTTCCTCCGCAAATTTCTCTAAGATCGCATTCTCCGCAAAAGCCGCTAAACTTTCTAGCTCTAATGTTCATCAGCAGTTCGCTGCTTCTGTACACATCCGCCAATCTGTCTTGTCTCACATTCCCAATAGGAACGGGGACAAAACCTCCTGGATAAATTGTTCCATCGTGACCGACGAAGATAATACCATCTCCGTCCAAAGTCCCTCTTAGTCCTAAGGTAGAAGAACTCTGGCCATGCGCGCCTTCCAATTCAAGCAGATCGGTTCTGAGCTTTGAGTAAGTTTCATCTCCAGAAAGATCAGAGACTGTTCCAGCCAGCCTCTCTTTTATTACCCTTCTGATGAATGGGGCCTCTACGCATCTTATAATCAAACCATAATGAGACGCATCGTATAGGAAATTACATGCGCTTTGGTATTCGTATGGTGTGAGGTCGTACTGATCTGAACCCCGTCCAGTCCTGATCAGGAAGAAAACCTCCCAGACCTTAATCCCCAGTGTCTTGATCAGATGGAATATAGCAGGAAGCTCGTGCAAGTTTCTCTTCATGACTGTTGTGTTTACCTGTATTGGAAGGCCCAAGTCTCTTGCCTTCAGTATCGTCTCCATGGTCCGATCAAAGGTTCCTTCAATTCTTCTTATTGATTCATGGGTTTCACTTGTGGCACCATCCAAGCTGACTGAAATCGAAGTCGCTCCTGCATGCTTGATCCTTTGGAGTGTATCTAATGTGAGAAGATTTGAAACTGCAGGTGATGCTGCGAAGTTAACACCTATCTTTGAAGCGTATGCCATCAGATTGAACAGATCTTTTCTCATCAGGGGATCGCCGCCAGTGAGAATCATAGTGGGATACGGCTTGCCGAAAGAAGCGATCTGGTCAATCAGATTCAAGCCTTCATTGTAAGTGAGCTCTCCTGGAAGCGGATCACTTATTGCCGAAGCTCTACAGTGCACGCAGGAAAGCGGACAGGCGCGTGTAGTTTCCCAAAAGACTAGAATTGGTTTGCTATGAAACAACCCCAACGAATGCCGCTTCTAATTGCCATATGCGCGACGCAGTTCTCTTAAATCTTTTGTAGAATCCACAAACACATGGCCATTTTTTCACAAAAAGCGCAACACTTAAACTACTAATCTCAGCTCCGAGTTTCTCAACTCTCGCGAGCGACCATTCTCAAGTGTTTTTGATGGAAGAAACCTTCTCTGAAATCGAATCTTTGGATGAGCCGGGCTCAGTCCTAATGCCGTCTTCGATTGGCTTACTGGGAATCAGTTTCAAGACTTCTCCAATTGAGATACGAGAAGAGCTCGCCAAAAGTGTCACATACGAAAGTATCGGAGAGTTAGTCCTCAAGGATTCATCACTAGCTGGATCAGAAATAGTACTCATTTCAACATGCAATCGAATAGAAATTTACTATTACGGAGACGAAGTGCTCATTGCGAAATCGCTGAAGAATCTTTTTGGTGTAAAAGATTCGAAGGGGACAGACATTTATCACTTCGCGGGCGATCAGGCTGCGACACATCTATTCAATGTAGCAACGGGGCTGGACTCTCTTGTGATTGGAGAAGCACAAATCTTTTCCCAGGTGAGAAAAGCTTCAAGGGTCAGCGCAGATCTTGGATTATCCAACTCTGTAATGTCACGGCTTTTTTCCAAAGCCCTTAAGGTTGCACGAAAAGTCCGCGAACAGAACCCGGCGCTTGCAAATGGAACGAACAATTCAGTAAGCCATGCTGTGTTAGAACTAGTTTCTAAAAGATACCATGGTAAAAAACCGAATCTACTTCTAATTGGCTCAGGAAAGATGATCCGATTGGCGATTAGCTCAATCGTAAAGTCCGACCTTGATAGAGTTGTGGTCGCTGCGCGAAGAAAGGAGATCGATGGCATCAAGGCAGATTCGATCATTGGTATCGCGGATATTGCTAGAACCATCGTAGAAAGAGGAATTGACGTAGTTATCACAGCCACTGCCTCTCAAAACTACATACTGAATGCAAAAGACCTCATGAGTAGTCGAAACCCGCTTTTGATCTTAGATATTTCTGTGCCCAGGAACATCGATCCCGACGTTGGAAAGCTCCAAAATGTTTCACTACTGAATCTGGATGATTTGAAAGATATAATCAAAAACCCTACAGACTATGAGCTCACCCCGAAGGTGAGAAAGGAGCTTTCCCGAGGGGTTGCAGAGTTTTCGTCTTGGTTGGCTGATTACGAAGAAATTGTACCTCTCCTTTCCTCACTACGAAAGAAAGCAGAGACAATCAGAGAAGAAGAAGTCGACAATGCCCTAAATAGGATGCCGAATCTGACCGAGAACCAAAAAGCAATAATCGAAAAAATGTCTGAACGTCTTATCAAAAGATTTCTTCACGACCCCACACTTCGACTTAAGCATCTGTCTCGGGTCGAAGGCAACCAGAAGGCGAAGGTCTACGCCGCAGCAATCTCGGAGTTGTTCACTCCGGAGTCTAACAAAGATCGCAAAAGAGAGTCTATCGGTTGAAAGAAGGGCGGCCAATCATAATCGGAACTAGAGGTAGCGACCTGGCAATGGCCCAAGCAAACATTGTAGCAAATCTCCTGAAAAGGAAAAACAAGGGGCTGAAGTTAAAGATCATGAAAATAAAGACGGAAGGTGATTCTTCGACAAATAATTCCAAACTAGCACTTACTGGCAAGGATTTGTTCACCCGAGCCATTGACAAAGCGCTAGAAGAGAAGATGGTAGACATTGCCGTTCATAGTTTGAAGGACTTACCAGTTGAAAACTCGGAATCCAGCAAGTTAGAGATAGGAGCTTATCCAAAACGAGAAAATCCCTCCGATGTTCTGATTTCGAAAAGGTCGGCCGGCACGCTCGAGAATTTGCCACATAATGCAAGAGTAGGTACGAGTAGTGTGAGAAGAGCTGTCCAGCTGAAACACGTTCGGCCAGATATTGAAATTGTCGAGCTTCACGGCAACGTGGAGACGCGAATCAACAAACTTCGAACTTCGAAACTGGACGCCATCGTTCTAGCGAAATCGGGCCTGAAGCGGCTAGGAAGAAGCAATATGGGTAAAATAATTCCCCACAATCAAATGCTCCCCGCCATCGGACAGGGGTGCCTTGCCGTGACTATCAGAAAGAATGATAAATTTACCAAATGGTTGGTCTCAAAAATAGACGATGGAGATACTAGATGCGCAGTTTCTGCTGAAAGAGCATTTTCTAAAGAGCTTGGCGGGGGCTGCAACACCCCTATTGCCGCTCTTGCAACAATCCGGATGGGAAAGATCGTCCTTGACGGCCTAGTAGAAAAAAATGAAACGAGTCAATCGAGCATTATTGTGAGAGGTCGCGTTTCGGGGCAAAAAGAAGATGCAGAGAATCTGGGGAAGGCTCTCGCAATTCAGCTAAAGAAAATGAACTCCGGTGAATGATGAGTGATGCAATCATCGGCACTTCAGATTTCAAGGCAGCGCACCAATACCCCTCAAACGAAAATTCTTTCGGGGCGGACATTCCTGGTTACTCGAACTTCTGAAGGAAACGTTACTGAAAGAAGAAAGCTAGAACGCTTCGGAGCCAAAGTAATCGAATTACCAGTAATCTCGATCTTTCCGCCATCGTCCTGGAAGAAATCTGATAGCGCAATTTCAAGATTGGAAGAATTCGACTGGATCGTGCTTACGAGTGCAAATGGAGTGAAGATGTTCTTCAACCGCGTGAAGAAAAGCGATCCAAAGATGTTTGCGAAATTGAGAGAGCTAGAGGGGGACAAAAGCCCAAGATTTGCCTGTGTTGGTCCTTCAACGAAGAGCGCACTAGTAGCATTGGGCTTCAGTTGCAATCTAGAACCGAAAGAATATACCACGTTGAGTCTCGGAAGGGAGCTGGCAGCAAAGATGAATGTAAAAGGAAAGAAGATACTCCTTGCTAGAGCAGAGGTCGCAAACAGGCAGATCACTCGAATATTGCGAGCGTCAGGCGCAAAAGTAACTGAAATCTCGGTCTACAGAACGATAACTCGATCCAAAAGGCTGCAGCCCAAATTTCTGGAAACAATCACAGACATCACGTTAACGAGCCCATCTACCGTCGAGGGTCTGTTGAAATCCGTGAGAGTAACAAAGGTCATGTCCCACAAAATTCTAATTCATTGCATCGGCCCCATAACAGCGAAACGCGCGAAAAACAGAGGTCTCAAGATCGAGAATGTTGCAAAAATTCATACTGTAGACGGCCTGGTAGACGCCATCGTCAGTTTATGACAAAAGAAAAAATTGGTCGATAGATAATTGAAATCAAATCAAATACCGAAACTGGAAAGCCAACGTAACCTTTCGAAACAGGCTAGCGCACAGCAGCCCAGGAGATTACGTGCCTCAGCCAAACTACGAACGCTAGTCTCTGAGACTCTAGTCGATGTTGGGCATCTGGTCATGCCAATTTTTGTGCAAGAAGGAAACGGCTTGAAGCAGAAGATTGAATCCATGCCCGGGATCTTCAGATACTCACCTGACAAAGAGCTCGACAAGGAGATAGAAGAGATAACGAGTCTCGGCATCAACGCAGTATTGCTGTTTGGTTTGCCAAGGAAAAAAGATCATTTCGGAAGCGAGGCATACAACTCAAACGGCATAGTTCAACAAGCGATAGGGAGGATCAAAAACCTTAACGAAGAAATCATAGTAATCTGTGACGTTTGCATGTGCGAGTACACGGACCACGGGCACTGCGGCATCCTGAACCACAGTGGTCAGATCGAGAATGAAAAGACGATTTCGTACTTGGGAAAGATAGCCACTGCCCAAGCGGAAGCCGGCGCAGATATCGTCGCGCCTAGCGCGATGATGGACGATCAGGTCGGCGCGATTAGGTCGGCGCTAGATACGAATGGATTTGATTCTACGCCCATAATGGCGTACTCTTCAAAGTTCGCCTCCGCATTCTACGGTCCGTTCAGGGAGGCTGCGGACTCTGCGCCGCAATTTGGCGACAGGAAGACTTACCAGATGGATTGGAGAAATATTCGAGAAGCGCTGAAAGAAACACAACTCGATGTTGAGCAGGGAGCGGACATCATAATGGTAAAACCAGCGCTTCCATATCTTGACGTAATTAGCGCGGTGAGGCAGAAGTTCACGCTTCCCTTGGCAGCTTACAATGTCAGTGGAGAGTATTCGATGATCAAGGCTGCAGCGATAAACGGTTGGATCGACGAAGACAGGATAGTTGATGAAGTCTTGCATTCCATTCGTCGTGCTGGAGCAGACATCATAATCACTTACTTTGCAAAGGAATACGCAAATAAGAGATCGAGATAGTGGGAAAATGGCAATAAAGATAGCAGCTTCGCCTCAAAACAGAGAACATCAGGGACATGATGAACAGACAGTAGAGGAGATGCGGGAGGGAAGACAGTTCCTCAAATACACGTTTTACAAATTCTTACCGTCGTGGCGAGAATGCTCAGAAAGAGAGCGCGACGAAGCCAGAGATGAATTCAGGAAGATAATGTACAATTACGAAGAAACGATGATCGTAAAATCCTTCGCGCTCATAGGAACGAGAGGCGATTCCGATTTCATGCTCTGGACGATCAGCGAGCGCCTCGAGGATTTTCAGGATCTATTGTCTGATGTGTTAAAGTCAAAACTGGGTCGATTCGTTGACACCCCTTATTCCTATCTTTCTATGACGCGAAAGTCCGAATATATCAGGGACCACAGACATCCGGGGCAGGAGGGTGATGCCCTAAAGAAAGTGCCTGGAAATGCAAGGTATCTTTTTCTCTATCCGTTCATAAAAAAGAGAGAGTGGTACAATTTTTCGCCCGAGGAAAGACGCCGTATGATGATGGATCATATCAGAACCGGCCACAAATTCCCCAGTGTCAAGATCAATACGTCCTATTCCTTCGGCCTTGATGATCAAGAATTCGTCCTATCGTTTGAAACAGATCATCCGAGCGATTTCCTCGAACTCGTGATGCTACTTCGGTCTACTGAGACGAGCAAGTATACTCAGCTCGAAATTCCCATATTCACTTGCATTTCTACACCCGTAGATGAACTAGTGAAATTGTTCTAGACGGCAGTACACACTTGCAGTGAGTTATGCGCCTTCATGAGAAAAGAATCTCGAAGCAAGAAAATGTTCGTGAGGGCGCAAAAGCTCCTGGTTGGCGGAGTAGATAGCCCCGTCAGGTCTTTTAGAGCAGTCGGAAGAGAAAACCCACTATTCATCTCGAAGGGGAAAGGATCGAAGATTTACGATGTCGACGGCAACGAGTACATCGATTACGTTTGTTCATGGGGAGCTTCAATTCTGGGTTCTGCTCAACCTTCAGTCGTGAGAGCGATTAGATCGGCTGCAGCAAGTGGTTTGAGTTTCGGCGCGGCTACAAATCAGGAAGCTGATCTCGCCGAGAGAATTCAAAAAAGTGTTCCGAGTATCGAGCTCCTCCGTCTGGTTTCATCAGGCACCGAGGCTACTATGTCTGCGGTAAGAGTCGCAAGAGCGTTCACAAAGAGGAATAAGATAATCAAATTCGATGGTTGTTATCACGGCCACTCGGACAGCTTTCTCGTCAAAGGTGGGTCGGGGCTCGCAACCTTTTCTGTGCCAGATTCTGCTGGAGTTCCAGAAGGTGTCGCTTCAGACACGCTCGTTGCAAAATTCAACGACCTAAATTCAGTCCAACAAATTTTTGAGCAGAACAAGAACCAGATTTCATCTCTTATTGTCGAACCTGTCGCAGGAAACATGGGCGTCGTTCCCCCAGTCAATGGATTCCTCGAAGGTTTGAGAAAATTGTGTAACGAGCACGATGCGCTCTTGATTTTCGACGAAATAATCACAGGATTTCGCGTTTCACGCGGCGGAGCGCAAGGACTCTACGGGGTACTGCCCGATTTGACATGCCTTGGGAAGGTCATCGGTGGCGGAATGAACATAGCAGCATACGGTGGAAGAAGGGACATCATGGAGCTTGTTTCTCCGCTCGGTCCCGTTTATCAGGCCGGCACACTCGCAGGGAACCCTATTGCAGTAGCTTCTGGAATCGCCACGCTCGATAATCTGACGTCATCAATGTACAAGAAACTAGAGGCAACGTCAGCGAATCTCGAAAAAGCACTTGTCGGAGAGAATGTCAGGGTTCAGAGAGTAGCTTCCATGTTGGGGCTATTCTTCTTGACGGAAGGAGCGGAGTCAGTCAAGATCGAAAATTACGACCAGATTAGGACCAACTGCAGCAAGGAGAAGTACGCTCGTTTCTTCAATCTAATGTTGGACTATGGTGTTTATCTCCCACCGTCAGCCTTTGAGACGATTTTCGTTTCCACTTCCCATAGTTCTTCCGATATCGCAAAGACTGCGAGGGCTGCAAAGAATTCGTTTTACAAATTGACGTGACCAAATTGAAACCCAGACAAAGATTCCTTGCCGCGTGCAGAATGGAAGATGTTGACTTTACTCCTGTCTGGTTCATGCGCCAGGCCGGCAGATATCTTCCAGGGTACAGAGAGGTCAGAAAACAATATTCGGTCATCGAGATATGCAAGAGCCCGAAAATTTGCGAAGAGGTCACTCTAATGCCGGTAAAAGAGCTGGGAGTTGACGCTGCCGTGATGTTTGGCGACATCATGCTTCCTTTAGAAGGGATCGGAATAGACTTTCGCATAGAGGAGAATCTCGGCCCCGTGATTTCAAGGCCAATCCAAGGAAGAGAAGACGCAGAACGTCTGTGTGCGTTTGACCCCAAGAAGGCCGTCCCATACTTCCTCGAGGCTATTGCTAAAGTGAAATCAAGTTTGAAACAAACCAGCACTGCTCTCATTGGATTTTCAGGAGCGCCGTTCACAATCGCAAGTTACTTGATTGAAGGCCAAGCATCGAGGGAATTCACGAAAACGAAGAAATTCATGTTTGACGAGCATGAGGCGTGGAAGATCTTGATGTCGAAATTGACC
>DATLTL010000123.1:0-5500 GCA_035533635.1 Nitrososphaerales archaeon | reverse complement strand
CTACGCTAGGTGACCGGTTATGTCAAGTACAGCTTGCTTAAACTCTTCTTGCCCTAGGCCCTTCCGCCCGTACTCGTCCTTGTACGAGTCCCAAACGTCTTCAGCCTCTTTCACATACGGCAAAAGATGCTTACCCAGAGCGTGAAGGTTCAACAGAACCATACAAGAAGCAGGTTCGTTTTGCAACGCTGGGACCTTGATGAAAATGATCCTCTTGTCCTCAATCTCATACCTGTCTTGCACGATCTTCTTGAAGAAATTCCTCTCTTCAGTATCGAGAGTTCCCTTTGCCTTGACCAAAATGCAGGCAGAATCCTTGGGGCCGATCTCAACCTTACCTCCATCCTCTTCCAAGTCAAACAACACACCCTCATTGCCCTCTGACATTTGTTTTTGTATTGATTGAAAACCTGAATCTCCCTGGGGAACTATTGGCATGAGCCATGGAATCACGAAACGCGGCTTCGAGGCTGCGAGCCAAGTTCTATAGTTGGACATGTCCCATTCTGTTTCACGGATGAACGAAGACATGAATTCTGCGATTACGTGAGCGGCGATCAGGTTGACGCTCCTGTATTCTTTCCAACCAACCTGCAACTGCTTGGGGAGATCATCGACGATTGAGCTCCGCTTGTTCATAAGATCGCCTAGGCGCTGGGCGTGCATCCTCATCGCCTTGTTATCTAGCAAGATCGGGCAGTCGGAGTATTTCATCTGGTGCGCAAGGCTCATCGTGATGCTGATGTGCGAGGGCCCATAAATCACAGGATCCCAGCCGAACTCTGGAAGTATTCCGAAACTTGCGATTGTAGAGTAGCCCAATTCACCCGAGGTTTTTGTAAAGCGCATAAACTCCGAGGAAAAAGATGCGCCAGTTCCACCGCCCATGCTGAACGGGAGGATGAAGCCTCTGACGGGTTCCGGAGAAATGGATTTGATCCTGGTTTGTACGTCTTGTTTTTTCTCAATCTCTTCCAGGAATCTCTTCCTACCTTCCGCCCAATTTCGCGCGGCTCCACCTAGTCCGTATAATGCATGCTTGTCGCGCATTGCAAAAAGTTCGGGGTACGATTGGAGTATCAGGTTAGCAGAACGGGGATCCAGATCGACCAATAGTGCTCTAGGTACGAGTGGTACTTCACCACGGCGCATCGATGCTCCAAACCTGAGTATCGTGCCGCCGTAACGTCTCAACACTTCAAGCTGCTCCTTTTCTCCTTGCAGCGCTGGTGCTTTTGGATCTGCACCAACATCCATCAAAATCCATCTAAAAGCTTCAGCACCTATTCCAACGCCGGCGTGACCCATGCAGGCCATAATGATCGGGTTCGGGGCGAGAGGGGCATCTTTCGCAATATCGTAAGCCATTTTGGGGATCGTTACTGCAAATTCCTTTAATAATCTTATGTTGATTTTTGCGTGAAATATCTTGAGCGAAAGCAACTCATCAGAGCCGCAGCTGCAGGATCGGTTGTTCTTACTTGATACATCGAGAAGCATGGGCTGGCACCTGCGCGGCGGAAGAGAACGCAAGCTCGACCTGATGAAGGACGGCTTAATGGCGTTTTGCTCTAAGTTATGGCCACTCTCCTACTACGACAAACCAATCCGTCTGGGCATCACATCATTCAGGTTCCTCGGAGTACCTGGCGAAACGAAGTTTGAGGTTATTGTTCCTCTTTACCCGTCACCCATGAGTCTTGAATTGTTTAGATTACAAAAAATCGAAGCAAAGGGCGGCTGCTATCTTTCAGACGGCCTAAAGTATGCCACAATTGTTCTGCGCGAGTCGGATCGGCCTCTCAAGAGATTGGATTTGATCACAGATGGCGATTCACAAGGACCAGATCCAGTTGCATATGCCAAAATATTTCACGATCTTGGAATTCGTTTAAACTTGATTGAGCTCGCCGAAAATCCTACAATGCCGATGCAGGAAATAGCTTCGGAGAGCGGCGGTAAGTACTGTCTCGTCCGCAACGCATACGAATTATCCCAGGCTCTCGAATGAAAGATATTTTTCTGAAATTGATCGAGTTTAATAACCGTGTCAACCAACTTCGATGTTAACTGAGAAATGCCAAAACAAGTTACGCTGGGACTCATCCAGATCTCGATGAGCGCCAACCGAGAAGAGAATCTTTCCAAAGCTCTGAGGATGATCGAAGAGGCAGCGAAAAAAGGAGCACAAATTGTGTGTCTACCAGAGCTCTTCGCGACGCGGTACTTTCCTCAGACCAGAAAATCATCAAGCAAACCCGAGAAAATTCCTGGATACACGAGTAATTTTCTATCGAGAGCTGCGAAGAAAAACAAAGTAGTGATAGTTGGCGGCTCGATCTTTGAGAAGGACAGCAAGAAACGATACAACACAAGCGTAGTTTTTGATCAAAACGGCAGACTTGTGGGAAAATACAGAAAGGTGCACGTCCCGGAGGACGAAGCATTCTACGAGCAGGATTATTTTTCCGCTGGCAATTCGTATCGAGTATTCAATACACCATTTGCAAAAATTGGCGTTCTGATTTGCTTTGATCAGTGGTACTCAGAACCGGCCAGGATCGCTAGACTGCTCGGCGCGGAAATAATCTTCTATCCAACGGCGATAGGCACAGTGTCAGGAATAGACCAATCTGAGGGTGATTGGCACGAAGCCTGGGAGAGCGTGCAAAGAGGGCACGCAGTAGCTAACAGCGTGATTGTTGCCGCAGTTAACCGGGTTGGAAAGGAGGATGAGATGAAGTTCTGGGGTGGGTCATTTGTCTACGACCAGTTCGGCAAATTGCTTGCAAGAGGAGACAGAGCTAAAGAAGAAGTCATCATAGTGGAATGCGATCTAAATCTCGGAAAGCGGATCGAAGAAGGCTGGGGTTTTTTGAGAAACCGCCGACCCGAGACTTACGCAAAGCTCGTGGAATGAAAAGAGAAAAACGTTGAACGAAAACAAGACGCCGTTCGAACTCGGTTTTAGTATGCCGGCCGAGTGGGAAAGGCACGAAGCAACATGGCTCTCCTGGCCAAAAGATCCGCTAACATTCCCTGAGAATATCATAGATCGAGTGGAGCAAACGTACGTCAAAATGATCGAGACTCTCCAAAAAGGGGAGCGAGTGGATTTACTGGTTGACGACCAAAAGACTGTGGAGAGAGTTACTGGTTTACTTTCATCAAAAAATAATGTGCAATTTCATAAGATCAAATCAGCCGACGTGTGGATCAGGGACTATGGCCCCATCTTTGTGAAAAATTCAAGCGGAATTGCAGCAACGAAATGGATCTTCAACGCCTGGGGTAAGAAATATGATGAACTACTGAGAGACAACGAATCTGGGATGAAGATATGCAAGGCGACGAAGCTTCAAGTTTTCGAGCCAGGTATCGTCCTCGAAGGAGGTTCAATTGATGCTAACGGAAGTGGGTTGTGCTTGACGACGATGCAGTGTCTTCTAAACAAAAACAGGAATCCAAAACTAAATGCTGCGCAGCTTGAAAAGTATCTCCATGACTTTCTGGGCGTAAAGAAAACAATCTGGCTCTCCAAGGGAATCTCTGGTGACGATACCGACGGACACGTCGATGATATCGCGCGATTTGTGGATGAAAATACTGTCATTTGCATGGTGGAAGAGAACAAAAGTGATGACAATTATGCCATTCTAGAACAAAATTATGAATTCTTGAAACAGTTTAAGGACCAAGACGGAAGACTTCTTGAAGTAATCCCAATTAATATGCCGAACAAACTTGAGACACAAGACGGCAGACTCCCAGCTAGTTATGCGAATTTCTACGTAGGGAACAATGCAGTACTAGTTCCAATCTTCGGCGACGCGAAAAAGGACGAGGATGTACTTGTAAAACTGGAAGAACTCTTTCCCAAGAGGCAAATCGTCGGCATAAATTGTAGGGATCTTGTTTATGGATTTGGGGGAATCCACTGTGTCACCCAGCAGCAACCCTCGGGAAGTCTTAGCTATGAGTAAGAATCGAGCTGTTCTGCACTTTCTCTAAGAGAAGGTTTTACACTCCAAGATGGCTTGTTTCAAATTCATCGTAATATTAGAAAAGAATACTAAGCAACAATAGAGTCTATTCTTCAAAGTCACTCTAATGGAACAAGTGGTCGAGCGGCCGAATATAGATTGGTCAGAGCCATACAACCAAATTGTTGCCGGAGGCTTGCTTGGCGATGGCTACATGATTCTTCGAGGAAGGGCTAAGACTCCAACATATCGAGAAACACATGGACCGAAACAAAGAGATTATCTTCTTTGGAAGCAAAATTTTCTTGGAGGATCAGTTGCAGAATATTCTAGTTTTGACCGACGAACAGGGAAGTTCTACATTCAGGAATCTTTATGGGTTAACAATCCCCGTAACGTCGAGATTTTTAGACTCTTTTACAAGAATGGGAAAAAATCGGTTCGAGAAGAATGCTTGAAAAACTTAGATCCGCTCAGTCTGCTCATATTTTGGCTTGATGACGGATCAGCCAAGCTTCACGATGGAAATGGAAAACTTGCCACAGTGGGATTTTCAAGAGATGAGAACCTAGCAATCATCTACCAACTTGAACGGAAGTTTGGGATCGAGGGCAAGCTTACCCCCGAAAATGAGATTTTCTTCAACTCTAAAATCCTTCCAAGCTTCTTAGAACTAGTTCACCCTGAATTCGTTCGCTATAATTTGCCCGATTGTATGAGATATAAAATGAGCTTTCTCGAACCATCAAACAATAATCTAATCGATAGCTACAAGGACAGAAGGCAAAATCGAGATCGTGAAAGAAGAAGGCGTCTTATGTCAAATGAGAGGTATCGCAACCGATCCAACAAGCTTAGAAGACTGGCTCAAGCAAGGAGATTATCTAATCCGGAGTACAGAAAGAGATTTAATGAATATGCAAAAAACTGGCAGCGCGAGAGACGTGCTCGTGAGTGGCTTCTAAAAAATGGTACAAAAAAGAGCCGTCCTGATCGATAGAGACGGCGTGCTGAACCAACTCGTATATTACAAAGATGGACATGTTGGTAGCCCGATCAGTGTAAAACAACTTGTGGTTTATTTTAGAGCTGCAGAGAGCATCAAGAAAATTCACAAAATGGGTTACAAAGCTATTGTGATCTCAAACCAGCCGGGAGTAGCAAAAAAACAATTCAGCTACGTGGAACTCCAAAGGATGAACAATAAGATAAAGCGAGCACTTGCGAAGGGAGGTGCCGTCCTTGACGGTGAGTACTACTGCCTTCATCATCCACAAGCCCTAATAAGAAAATACAGGATGGATTGCGATTGCAGAAAGCCGAAACCTGGGCTCATTTTGAGGGCTGCCAGAGAACACGATCTAGATTTGAAAAAATCATTTTTTGTAGGTGACGCGCTTACAGACGTGCAAGCCGGGAAGGCCGCAGGCTGCAAGACCGTACTCATTGGTCAGATGACTGATATGCTGAATAGAATGATGAAAAAAAACAATGCAGTACCTGATTTTATGATAGGT
>DATLTL010000122.1:0-2248 GCA_035533635.1 Nitrososphaerales archaeon | reverse complement strand
CAACATCGGTATTGACAATAGTCCGGCTGCAAACAAAACTCCGCTGATGGGACCACCAAAAAAGGTTCCCACGCTCCTAACGGTATTGGTTACAGCATTCGCGGTAACTCTTTCATCGCTTTCAAACACTTGGATCATGAAGGTCTGTCTCGTAGGAACATCCATCTGTGAGATGCTCTGTCGAAGGAAAAAGAAAGTGAGGGCAGTAATCAAGGATCCTGCCAAAGGAATTGCAATTAGAAACACGTTAGAAACTAGGTGTGTAGCGACCATCGTTTTGAGATTTCCGAACTTCTCTGCAAGTAGTGGCGCACCATATAGTGAAACAGCGGTTATGAGATTCGAAACCAAGAATATGATCCCCAGGTCAGCAAGAGATTGGTGATAAACTAGAAAGAACCAGTAAGACATGAGGGATTGTGATACGAATCCCCCACCAAACCCATCAATCGAGTAAAGGACAGATAGATTGGTTATGTCCTTCCTGGCCCTCTGAGACATACTTGCATTTTTTAGTCTCACTTTAGATCGCGTAATCGCCTCAAGCTTACCCAAGCTTGAGTATAGGAAAAAGAGCGCTAGCCCCGCAAGTCCATAAAACAAATACAAGTAATGAAAGACATTGATGGAGTTTCCAAAGTAAGAAGGTAAAGAGGCTGCTAATGCGCCAACCGAAGAAGCAGCATATCCGATCAGATTGTAAGCCCCGAATGCTCTTCCGATTCGATTCATCGGAACGAATTCCGGCAATATTCCCGTCTCGATTGATTGGAATGGTCCAGCCTCGGTTCCAGCTGTGCTGATGTTACCTATGAAACAGGCAATTAACATTAGTGGAAAGTATGTTGTTGCAGAGAGGATTATGCCTGACGCTACCATGAGCAAACTGAATAGTAACAGCAATCTTCGAATTCCTATTCGGCTTCCGTACCACGTGAGCATGATATTGGAAAATATATTTCCCGCGATTATCGCTGCAAGTGCGAAGCCCACGTACAGTGGAGAATAACCAAGCGCGGCGATGTAGACTGGAGTCATTATGCTAACAATACCAAAAACGAAGACTCTGACGGTCTTGCTAGCGAAGATGCTGTAAACTGCTTTCATACTCTTCTCATTTGGTATGTTTGAATAGCCAACACACTGACTGTTGTTAAACATTCAAAGTGATGTTAAGAACAATTTCCATACTCTTCACTTCTTGGTTTGCTCTTTTTGGAATATCAGTTAGACTTTTGTTCAAGTGGACATTGCATGAAGCAGTGCTCGAAATTGGGAAAATGGATTACCAGAGAGAGGGCCAGAGTCGATAGAATTGCTTGTCCGTGGTTGATCAAACACTTTGTGGATAAGGAAGCAGAGTTCCTCTTCGTTCCAAAGGATAAAGTAAAGGAAATTGCCGCAAAGGAGAGCGCTACTCCCTTTGATTCTCCGAATGTTGAGCTTACTCATTATGAGGAAAATGGAAGGGAACGCGTCAGCTTTGATGCAATAATAAGAAAATACAATCTTGAAGATCCGGCACTACTTGAACTTGCAAAAATTGTACGCGGGGCTGACGCGAGTATTGAAGATACACCACTTGAATCGGCTGGACTAGAAGCTGCTGCCATTGGATTTCAGAATATTGCAAAAAATGACCATGATAATATGCGGTTGCAATTTCCACTATACGACGCTATCTACAGGTATTGCCAACTCAAAATTGACAAATCCCAGAAGTTGGAACATGTAACGCGTTGAGAACTTTTGTCGTGGAATAATTTCACGACCATTGTTGAGTTCTCACACCATACCTAATCTACAATTCAACTAGCCTTTGAAAGACCCGTTTACGGTTTTCTTCGCTCATTCCCGGATCTAGTCCGGTAAATTTTATCCCGCTCGTAATCTTAGTAGTTGGATACTTGTCTTCTAGAACGTCAATTACTTCAGCGTTGAATAAAACTTCGTTTGGCGCTTCCTCAATCATCTTATCGGCCTGTCTGCATTTGACGCGAACAAAATAACTCATTTCTTCATCAAGGAAAAGGAGTGAAGCCATCCCCGTTCTCAAGAGGTTCTTGGTGCTCTTACTGTCTGCGTAAGTAAGCAGTAACATGTGGGATTGATCCTTCGCCACAACCTCGTAGTGGCTTAGCATCAAGTGGCGCGGCCATCCGTCTTGGTCAACAGTCGTCACGAGAATTACTCTTTGCCGCGCCTTATCTTCATCTGGCTGGTACAATCTCATAGCTAGATTTTCGGG
>DATLTL010000121.1:0-7623 GCA_035533635.1 Nitrososphaerales archaeon | reverse complement strand
GAACACATCGTTCTCCTTTTGTGAAGAGCTTTCATCGATTCGCGTCCCTTCGCAGAGCATCACGTCCGGTTTTGCTAACTTTGCTTTCTCCACGAAATCTCTTGTGAGATCGCCTCTGTTTCCATGCATCCTGAGATCTCCCGAATACACGATGGTGGAAGAGCTCGTTCTGATTATGAACCCGTAGCAGCCGGGGAGCGAATGATCCACGTGAACAGGTTCGATCTCTATCGAATCTATTTTGATCTTATCGCCGGTTCTAAAGGTCTGTATGTCACGTTTGATCGGCAGTCCGTGCCTATCCGAAGGTCTTTTCTTAAAATTGGTTATCTCGAACTCAAGGTTTGCGTTTTTTTCTTCCTCCAGGCCGCAAATAATGTCCAGCGTAGTCTGGCCCATGAACAGTCTAATATCTTCCCTCAGGAAAGAAATGTAGTCTGCGTGATCGGAGTGTGCGTGGCTCAAGATTATGGCGTCAACGAACTTGTCCTGCTCCGGAGGAAGCCTTGCAAGCTTCAGAATATCGCTACGATAGATTCCTTTGATCTCGGGCAATACTCCAAGTGCTAGAAAATCGCCAATGCCGTTTGCCTGTCTTGGCCTCTCTGTCCATTCGTAGAATTTAGATCTCGCCGCGAAGCTCTTCCCAAAATCAAGAAATATTCGAGTGCCCTTATCTTCAAGGAGGATCTTGTTTCCTCCGATCTCACCAATTCCACCGTAGAAAGTGAGACTCGGCATTGGTTCGATGATGGAGTTTTCGGATTTATGTGCAGCTTTGCATGATGGAAGCTCATATTAAAGCAGCGCATTTCATCTACGCATTCCTTTGGCAATATGGGAATTTTACATCGAAATGCTTAAGCAAGGCGCGAATATTGCACATAAGATCGATGCACTATGAGTGAGCGCTCCGCTTCTGGTCCTCCAAACCTTGCACTCGGTAGAGAGGGAAAACCAAGGGATAAGGGGCTCACCTTTGCCACGGACCACTTGGCTATACTGAACAAAGATCTCTTGGAACAGACAGCAGAGTATATCGATTATGTCAAGATAGGGCTGAGTTATCCGCTCTTGTTGGACAGATCGAAACTGCTCGAAAGAATTCGATACTACCATGATATTGGGGTAAAGGTTCAAAGCGGCGGAACGTTAGTCCAAGTCGCTTACAAAAAGAGGATTCTGTCCCAAGTTCTCGACAGGCTACGCTCACTCGGGTTTGATACGATTGAAATCAGCGAATCTGCGACAGAAATTCCAAAAGACGTGAAGGAAGAAATCATCACGACTGCAAATAGACTTTCGATGGATTACGTAATGGAAATCGGAAAAAACGATCCTGGACACCCACCTCCTGTAACGTATTTTATTTCGAAAATAGAGGAAGCTCTAGAGCTGAAGAGTTCCAAGGTATTGATTGAGGGCGGCGGTGGCCGTGGAGTCGGAATTTACGATGCGCAAGGTGAGATAATTTGGGAGACTCTCAATGAGCTCGTCGGCCGGTTCGGCCCACCGAATCTTGTGTTTGAGGCTCCGCATGCATCACAGCGAACAGCTCTGATTCTGGAATTTGGACCGAATGTGAACATCGCGTGTGTTTCGATTGACGATGTAATGCCTCTCGAGATGCAGAGGCTTGGACTCACCATTGAGACGCTCGGGGTTTCTCCGCCCGTACAGAATGTACAGGGTTCGCCCGCTGCCAAGTTTGTTTACCATCTCATAAAAGCAGAACATCCGCTAGATCAACAAACGCTGATCCAAAGATCCGGTCTTCCCAAGAGAACTCTTCAAGCCGCTTTGAGTTATCTGGTGGAAAGTGGGCTTGTCCGAGAGGTTTCTGACATGTCCGACCTGCGCCGCCACAAGTACACTCCGCGCTGATCAAGGCACGATGTTTTTATTGTGATGAATGCCGAAGTGTTTGAAATTGACCGAAACAACTGGTAGCTTACCCACCGACACTACGCGGGATTCGCGCTACGCCACTAGACTGCTTCTTGCCTTAGTAGGTACCGCACTTCTAGTCAACTATGTCGAGACAATGGTTATCCCCGGGATCCCCACTATCCAGAAGGATTTCACCAGTACGCCTACAATTTCGTCTTGGATTACTTCTGCTTACCTTATTGTTGGCGCGGCAGTCTCTCCGCTTTTTGGAAAGTTGGGTGACAGCTACGGCAAAAAGAAGATGTTCTTGATATCGCTTGTGTTCTACATGGGAGGAGTCGGGATAGCAGGCTTTTCACCTTCGATTTACTTCCTACTGTTCGCAAGGGCCTTACAAGGCGTCGGATTCGCGATAATTCCACTTTCACTCGCAATCATTTCAGAAACCTTTCCCCGAGAAAAGATCGCAACTGCTCAGGGAGTAATCAGCGGGACTTTTGCCATCGGAGCAGCAGCTGGACTGATAATCGGTTCGTATGTGGTTGAAGACCTGGGCTGGCAGTACGCATTCCACACTGCCCTAGTCCTCAGTCTGGTTTTGTTTGCAGTAGTCATGAAAGTGCTCCGAAAAGATAATCCTGGGAGAAAACAGAAGATGGACTACATTGGTGCGGCTATCCTAACTGCCGGCGTCACACTTGTGCTGGTCTACATAACTGAAGGTCCTTCCATTGGCTGGCTTTCGCTTGAAGCATTTGTCCTACTTGTTCCAGGGCTTGCCCTAACACTTTACTTCTTTTTCTTCGAGAGAAACAGACCAAACCCGATGATACAGCTCGCGTTGCTTCGGATAAGGAATGTCCTAGTTGCAAACTTAGTGGGTCTCTTCTCTGCAATTGTTATGTTTCTCGTGTTCTTCGCGGTCGTCTATTATCTGGAGCTTCCCCCAACCTTTGGATTGGGCCTCAGCGTGATCGCAGCTGGTCTTTCAATGGCGCCCTCCACAGTTGGGATGATAATAACTGGGCCATCCGTCGGAAAATTGATGGCGAGGTTTGGTCCAAAGCCCGCGCTCTTGTTGGGTTCGGGATTACAGATAGCAGGACTGTCGCTGTTTATCTTGAATCGAGCTACAAGGACAGACGTAGCTATAGATCTTCTCGTTTCGCTAGCAGGTATTGTTTCAATAATCGTTCCAATTGTGAACATGATAGCGATCTCCGTTCCGCGAGAAAACATCGCGGTCGGGATGGGAATGAACACTTTGCTGAGAAACCTTGGTGGGGCTATTGGTCCGGTTGTTGCCACGAGCGTGATGTCTTCGTACACAAGACCATTTGTCCAGACGATTGCCGGGCACAGCGTAATTGTCGGAAATCTACCTTCATCTTGGGCCTTTAATCTGATCTTTTTGATCGGAATCGCATTGACATTCTTGATTATTGGTTTGAGCTTGGCGACAAAGAACTACACATTCCGCAAGAAAGCATAATCCAACCCGCGATTGAGAGAAAAATGCAAGCTTTCCTTGAGCCACAGACGGAGGCTGTTCGAAAGCAGAAGTTGTACGTGGGTTGCATAAGTTGGACGTACCCTGATTGGAACGAATCGTTCTATCCTGCCGGTGCAAAATCCTCCGAGCTTCTCAACCTATACTCCAAGATTTTTGATATTGTTGAGGTGGATTCGTCATTTTATAGGATTCCGAGCTCCAACGCTGTGAAACAATGGAAGGAACGAACCCATTCACATTTCAAATTCACTGTAAAATTACCGAAGCGAATCTCCCATGAAGCAAAGCTCCAAAACATCGACAAAGAGTTGGAACATTTCGAAAACACTATCCTCGGCCTGGGAGAGAAACTTGCTTGCGTCTTCGTCCAGCTACCATCCTCCTCAAAATTTGGTTCTGATTTCTCGAAGCTAGAATCCTTTCTTGAGAAGACGAATCCTGCTTTGAGATATGCGATCGAGTTTCGGAATAAATCGTGGCTTGTAGATGAAACGTACAATCTTCTGGCGAGAAAGAAAATCTGCATCGTTTGGGGAGTCGGCGAACACATTGATATTTTGCCGAAGCTCACGACTGATTTTGTTTATCTCCGCTTCATGGGTGATTTCAATGAGTTTCAAAAGTTCGATAGAATTCAGAAGGACAAGACCGAAATACTCCAAGCGTGGTGGGAAAATCTCAGCAAATCAATGGAAAAATTGGCTTCCGCCTTCGTGCTTGTTAGTAACCACTTTGCCGGCTTTGCGCCAGAGAGCGCAAACCAGTTCCGCAAATGTGCTAACTTGAATCAAGTCAACTGGCGTGAGATCTTTTCCAGAACTGGCCAGCATTGAGTCACGTTGATTTTTCGCGAATCCTTAACTATGCGAGCGCCTAATAGAGAATGAAATACTCTTGTCAAAAGATATTTTCGCTGAGGTCGAAAAACAAGCGGACAGCCCCACCACATCTAGAGCATCGTGGAGAGGCGTTCTTAGCCTGAACGTTCCAACGCTTGGTCTCGGCTCTGTCGAATATCATTTGAGAGCTGCAAAAGCCCACGGCGATTTGCAACCGGTCAAGTTTTCCAAGATTGACAAGGAAACAGGGAAGGAAGTTGTCAGTCGGGAAGTCTCACGGCTCTATCGATACAAACTTGGTCCAAGTGGAGAGCGGACAGAAGTAGAAGAAATACCACAGGAACAGATTAAGGAAAAAGTTCGATTCTCGGGAGATTTTTACGTCTATTCTCGCAACGAGAAAAGATTCTTTTTGAAAGATGATCTTGAGATTTCAGGCAAATGGATTGAGGTACCCGCATCTCAGGTAGTTGATAAGCAGGGTGAAGAGGAGATCGAACCGTTCGATAGAACTACGAAGATTGAAGTTGAATCAAGCGGGTACGTTTCGCTAGAGAGACTGAGCGAGTACAAATTCAAAGAGGTGTACATGCTCTCCGCTGATACGGACAAAAAAGTCAAGGAAACTTCATCGAGAGTCAAGCAGCTCGCAAGATACTTGCTGGAAAAGCAAACAGCTCTTGTTTCTTTCTTCTCTTGGGGAAGAGGATATCAGTATTATACGAGCGTGATACACCCGTATGAGAGAAAGGACGGAAGGTTGTGGTTACTAATGGGACTTAGCGAGGGCATTTTGAAATTAGATGATGCCTGGGCTCTAGAAGAAGAGAAGCAGGAAGAATCTCTTCCTCCAGTTCCGGTTGCGACAAGAAAGAAACCAAAGGTCACAATTTCAAAGTGAAGCTGGTTTCGGCTGACATGCTGAAACGTTGATACTCATGAGTGAAGATCTTTCAGAATACGTCCTGAAACATTACGCAAAAGCTACAAAGATGGAACTCGGAAGCTGGTTATTTGTAAACCCGCTACCCACTATCTGTGAACCAAAGTGGGATGGAATCAGAGTGTTTCTCTTCAAGAGCAGAGACAGGTCGGTGCTTGTGGGTCGGCACGGATCTGTTTTCACTCCAAAGGGCAATCCGACAGTCTTTGCAAAGATTCCAGAGTTTGTGCACGCACCTAACAGAATGATCTTGGACGGGGAGTATGTATCAAAGGATGGTCTCCATTTATTCGACGTTTTACAAGTTGATGACCGCGACATCAAACCGCACCCACTAAGTGAGAGAAAGGATATTCTCCATGAGATCTTGGATGGAACGGGACTGGAAACTCCAGCGATTTTCACACGATCTAAAGAAGAAATTTTGAAATTTCGCGACGATGAAATCGCTAGGGGTAGCGAGGGAATCAT
Organism: Nitrososphaerales archaeon; assembly: GCA_035533635.1. Taxonomy (GTDB): domain Archaea; phylum Thermoproteota; class Nitrososphaeria; order Nitrososphaerales; family CADDZS01; genus DATLTL01. The sequence continues at coordinate 1,967 of DATLTL010000121.1, read as the reverse complement.
TTGCAAAAACCCTACGTCTGCCTACGGAGATACTAACTCCTGGCTCAAATTGAAGCGGTTTGATACGATAGATTGTTTTGTAACTGGTTTCGAGGATACACCAGACTACAGGCGAACCGGTGTTCCAAGATCGTGGTTCATAGGCCTGTACGACGATATGGGTCAAGTTGTGAACATTGGAAAGGTCGGGTCCTTTGTCGAAAATATTGATCCAAGAAAGGTAGAGAAGGGCTCAGTGATAGAAGTGAGATTCCAAGAAGTTACTGAGGACGAAAAGCTTAGAGCTCCTTTCATTTTGAAGGTGAGGCGCGACAAAATTCCCACGGAATGCCTTGTTTCGCAGATAAGATAGTGACCAAATGTGTCCCTAAAGAGAGAACTGTCAAACGCTGCTGCAAGCAAGATTGCCCAGGATTTCATGGAAAATACTCAAGACCTTTGCATGCGAATAGAAATCGCTGGGAGTCTTCGGCGAAACGAGTCAATGGTGCACGACATAGATTTCGCAGTGATTCCATCCACGGATGACTATGCCACCTGGAAAAATCTAGTTACGAAACGCGTTGAAAATCTTGGAGGCAAAGTCATCAGCTTCGGCGATACAATCAGTGATTTTTCCTACAGGAACATTCAAATCAATTTTTTTGTTTGCCCGAGCGAAGCTTCCTGGGGCGCTACTTTCATGTGGGCCACCGGACCAAAGGGGCACACAATTGGAATGAACATCAAGGCCGGCAAGAAGGGTTTGCTATTCAATTCGAAGGGAATCTGGACGCGTGATGATCCACCCAAACTAATAGAAACTAGAACCGAAGAAGACGTTGGAAGGATTCTTAACTGGAAGTACAAACCACCAGAGAATCGTGGGAAGGGAGGCAAAGACCTTGGTGATCAGATATGATAGAAGCAACGATCTATTACGATAAATCGCAGAATTATCCTGGAGTTGACCTTGAAGAAATTCTCCTCGAGTTCTCTGACCTCAACTCAGTCAAGGTCCGTGCGAAGCAAACCGAAAGAACCGATCTTCGTGCTGAAGAACAAGTGATTGAAGAAATCAGGATGATAAAACCGCAGTCGAGGGGATCAGTAGTTGCATCCGGTGGCAGTCCACTTCCAATATCACGATCGAAGAGGTTGAATCTTCAGAACACGCCAATCATCTTGGTTAGAGATAAGAAAAAACCCGTCTACGTTTTTCCATGCAAGATAGGAGAAAGGTACTACTCGGTCGTCGATGGTATTTCATTTCTCAAAAAGAATCTCCCTGATTTGACTGACCTTGAGGGTGAGATGGAAGATGCGCTGGTCACAATAATTTCAGACGCGCCTGAAAAGCTAGAGGAGGGGCTGGTCCTTGAAGATCTAGAGGTTGACACGCCAACCGGCAAGACTGATCTTGTATTCAGAGATACTCGCGGGCAATTTCTTGCAGTTGAGGTAGAACGAGAGGCTGCCGATTCTGCGGTCGGCCAAATCTTGCGACTTTCCGCGGGTTTCGAAAGACACAGAAACCTTTCAACGAATTCTGTTCGGGCAGGTATCGTATGTTATCGGATAAACTCGAACGTACTCGCCGCCTGTGAACGGGCAAACATCAAGGTTTGGAAATACGATCATAAAATTGGAAGATTCATTGTCATGTCATGACGGTGGAAATATTGGGTTGTCGGTTCCGGCAACTGGAGCGGGTCGTTGTTCCTTCCTACTCATCCTTCGATCGTATAGCAACTCAAAGGCGAGAGCTAGCAAAATGATGACGGCCAAGTACTCGTTGTAGGGTGGGACGGTTGCGTAGCCAACGAGCGGGAACTGTAGCACGACCTGTCCGATGTACATCGAGGAATTGATCCCCGTGTCATAGTTCAGCAAAGAAGTTGGATTATTGTCGCCCTTCGTTGTGATTATCCTTTGCCCTTGGCCGTTCGTAGTAATTGAAACAATCCTGTGAATGATGTAGCAGGGAA